>CAJMMY010000110.1 GCA_905214605.1 uncultured bacterium
GTCTTGAACTTCAATGGGCGGATAAAGGGGATTGATCGCCAGCAGGGAAATCGTACCGCTGACAATGGAGATTTTTCGGCAGAACGTCTGTCCGTTACAGAGAAAAATTCCGATTTCACCGGTACACAGCTGACTCTGCTGATGCACCCAGACAATGTCGCCATCGGCGAAACGGGGGAGCATACAATCCCCAAACAGCTGTACCCCAAAATTTGCCTGAATCGGCACGTAGTCCAGAACTTCCACCAAACGATAGGCATCGCTGTCCAGAAAATGACCGGAATCTCCCGCAGCACCCAGCTGATATACCGGAATGGTCCGCTGCGGCGGGCTGTCTTCTGCGGGCAGAGTGTATTTTTTACTGCTGCGGAGCAAATCAATATATTCCCGGGCCTTTTTTTGCCCCTCTGCGTTCAAGCCGGAGAAAAGAGAATGGTCTTCATCGCTTGCAAAGGTGCGGAGAATATCGGAAATGCCCAGAATGTGACACAGAATCAGAAACTGGGAGGCGCTGGGCTGCGTGGTGCCGTTTTCCCATTTGCTGACGGCTTGGTTGGTGATTTGCGCGCCGTGGAGACACATTTTTGTCGCCAAGTCCTTTTGAGACAATCCGGCGCGTTCTCGTAATTTTGCAATTGTACGGACTAAATCATTCACTTCGTCACATCTCCTTCATTTATATTTACACAAGTGTACTATACAAATATCGGAAATGCAATGGACAGATTCGCTTAATTGGATAAAATAAAAGTCTTTACATCGCTTGAAAAGAGATATATAATATATCGCGGAAATAGGAAAAACGGGTGAAATTGCAGGAAATTATCACGATTTCAGCATAATGCAATGAATTTGAGGAAATCTGCTCGGTGCAGCCGCTTGCGCTGCTCCGCAAATTGCGGCGGAAAAACTGCCTGTGCGGGAGAATTTCGCAGCCGGGAGAAAATTTATTTGCATTTTTTGACCGGAACTGTCATAAATTCATTGCTATTTGAAAAGTACTGTGTTATGATGAATCTTAAAGAATGATAATTCTTTAACAATGCAAGTCTAACAAAGAAATATGGAGCGAGCTTATGGAATTGAAAAAATTAGAAAGCCGCGCAGAATTTGAGGCGTGGCAAGACGCATGTAAAAAACGGTTTGCGGCGCAGAACCGGAAAATCTTTGTCTGCTGCGGGTCGGTGTGCCTTGCGGAAGGCGCCATGAAGATTTACTCAAAACTGAAAGAATCACTGCAGCGAGAAGGATTGCTGTGCGATGTTGTGTTGGGAACGCATCTGGAAGATGGCGCTCCCGGATTTGCATTGGAAAAAACCGGCTGCTCCGGTATGTGCGATAACGGTCCGCTGGTGCGAATCGAACCGGAGGGATGGCTGTACCGCAAGGTTTCCACAGATGACGTGGAAGAAATCGTACAGAAAACGATTCTCGGCGGAGAATATATCGACCGTTTGGGTCTGGGCAACGGCACCGAGGTCTGCAAAACCCGAAAGGACCTGAAGTTTTTTGACGGACAGACTCGTCGGGTTCTGCGGAACTGCGGCGAAATCGACGCGGAAAACATTGAAGAGGCTGTGGCGCGGGACGAATATTCCGGCTTTGTGAAGGCTCTGTTTGATATGGCTCCGGAGCAGATTCTGGATACTGTGGCAGAGGCAGGTCTGCGTGGCAGAGGCGGTCCGGGCAATATCTCTGCGGAGAAGTAGAGAAAAGCGGCCGCTTGCACCGACGCACAGAAAACCATGCTGGTCAATGACGGTCAGTTGGACGTGGGTTCCTACATGGACCGTGCCATTGTGGAGGGTGACCCCCACCGTTTGATTGAAGGCATGGCCATTGTGGCGTTGGCTTGTGGTATTGAAGAGGGATATGCCTACGTGCACCCGCAGTATCAGGTGGCGGAGTTCCGTCTGAAAAAGGCAAAAGAGCAGGCAGAGGCTGCCGGTTTGCTGGGAGACAACATTCTGGGCAGCGGCAAGAATTTCCATCTGCACGTCAATGCCGGTATGCGGACGCTGCCGGAACGGGAATTTTTGAAAATGTCCGCCAACAGCGTCCGCAGCAACAAGAAAACCTGGTATGCCAAGAGCTATATGGACGCAAACGGGGAAATCAAGCCGGCGACCGTGGACAATAACGTGGAGACCATTGCCAACGTGCCGGATATTATTTTCCGGGGCGCCCAGTGGTTCCGTTCCTGCGGTACGGAGCAGAGCCCCGGTACGAAATTGTTTATGCTGACCGGTAATGTGAATCATACCGGCATGATTGAAATTCCCTTCGGTACCACCGTGCGGGAAGTGGTGGAGAATGTGGGCGGCGGTATGGAACCGGGTAAGCCCTTTAAGGCAATGATGCTGGGCGGTCGGGTTCTGCTGACGTCAGAGTATCTGGATTTCCCCATTACCTTTGAAAATCTGGAAGAGCTGGGCGAACACATGGGCACCGGCGGTCTGGATGTGATGGATACCAAAGCCAGCATTATGGAAACGTCCAAATATCTGCTGCGGTTTGCAGCTCGGGGTTCCTGCGGACGCTGCACCCCCTGCCGCGAGGGCATTCCTCGTGTAACGGTGCTGCTGGAAAAAATGGCAAAGGGCGAGGGCACCAAGGCAGATCTGGAAGAGCTGATTGAGCTGGCAACGCTGATTCAGGATTCTGCACTGTGCTTTGAAACATGCACCGGTGTGGAGTCCTATGAAATCGACAAGACGGTTTGCATAGGCTGCACGAAATGCGCTCGTAACTGCCCGGTGGGTGCAATCAAAGGCACCATCAGACAGCCCCATGAAATTGATCATACGAAATGCATCAAGTGCGGAACTTGTTTCCGCGGTTGTCCGAAGCATGCAGTAAAGGAGAATAACCCATGGCCGACAAATTCATGATCATTGACGGCATCAAATGCCCGTTTACAGATGAACGGAACGTCTTGGAAGTTGCCCATCACAACGGAATTGACATTCCTTATATGTGTTATTGCGAGAGCCTGTCGGTTTATGAAGGCTGCCGGCTGTGCATTGTAGAAAAAGAAGACGGAAAAATCGATACGTCCTGCTCCTTTGCTCCGGAAGAGGGCATGGTAGTATATACCAATACCCCCCGTGTGCAGAAGAGCCGCCGTATGATTCTGGAGCTGATGCTGGGATCTCACCGGACGGAGTGTACCGTCTGCGACAAAGCGGGAACCTGCAAACTGTTGGAGTACTGCACCCGGTATCGGGTCAGCGGCGCCCGGGTGGATAATCCCCATACCGTGCCGCCCATTGACGATTCGTCTCTGTGCGTGGTCCGTGACCCCAGTAAGTGCGTGCTGTGCGGAAAATGCGTGCGTATGTGCGAGGAAGTACAGAACGTGAAAGCGTTGGCAATTTATCACCGGGGTTCCCACTCCTTTGTGGCACCGGTGGATAACAAGGTTTTGTCCGCTACCAACTGCGTGGGCTGCGGTCAGTGCGCCTCCATTTGCCCCACGGGTGCGTTGGTAGTGAAGAACAACATCGACGAATTCTGGAAGATGATTCACGACCCGAAACATAAGGTCGTTGTGCAGGTAGCCCCTGCGGTCCGTGTGGGCATCGGCGAGGCATTCGGTCTGCCGGACGGCGCACCGGTGATGGGAAAACTGGTTACGGCGCTGCATCGCTTGGGTGTGGACGTGGTTTATGATACCAACCTGGCGGCGGACCTGACCATTATGGAAGAATCCAAGGAATTCATGGAGCGGCTGGAAAGCGGCGAGAATATGCCCCTGTTCACTTCCTGCTGCCCCGGTTGGATTCAGCATGCGGAGCACAAATATCCGGAGCTGCTGCCGAATATTTCCACCTGCGGAAGTCCCATGGAAATGATGGGCGCATTGATTCGGAAACAGTTCAAGAATGAACGGGTGTTCTCCGTGGCAATTATGCCTTGCACCGCAAAGAAGTATGAGTGCAAGCGGGAGCAGCTGGATAAAGACGGTATGCCGGTGGTGGATTTGGTCATTACCACGGTGGAGCTGATTCGCATGATTCAGGAATGCTTGATTGATTTCAAGAATCTGCCGGATTCCGAGCCGGATAATCCTCTGGGCAGCTTTACCGGCGGCGGTGTGATTTTCGGTGTGACCGGCGGTGTGACCGAGGCTGTGATTCGCCGGGTACTGGCAAATGATTCCGAGGAAACACTGCAGGCTATTGCAAACTGCGGTGTCCGCGGTTTGGAAGGCACGAAGATTTTCGATGTTACGGCGGGAGATACCACCCTGCATATCGGCGTGGTCAGCGGTCTGAAAAACGCAGACAACCTGATTGCGAAAATCAAGAGCGGCGCGGTAAAACTGGACTTTGTGGAAGTTATGGCCTGTCCCAACGGCTGCAT
>CAJMMY010000111.1 GCA_905214605.1 uncultured bacterium
AGACCGCCCGGCGGTCCGTGGCGGCGGAGCTGCGCACTTATATGGACAGCGAGGCCGATTTGGAGCATTACTGGCTCACCCGCAATCTGCAGGGAGACCGCACCGACCCCATGGAGCTGTCCGAGCAGGTCAGTGCCGTAACCCGTGAGGACGTCATTCAGGCCGCAAGCACCATCGTCTGCGACGCGGTGTATTTCCTGAAGGGCGACGGCTACGAGGAAGAGGAGGACGAGGAAGCATGAGACAGAGACTTTACAAAAGCGTGCAGGAAACCCTGTTCGAGGAAGTTCTCCCCAACGGCTTGACCGTCCGTGTTCTTCCGAAAACCAACTTCAACCGCACCTTTGCCGCATTTGCAACGGATTACGGCGGAGCGGACCGTCGATTCTCTCTGGGCGGCAGCTGGATTGATACCCCCGCAGGCATTGCCCATTATCTGGAGCATAAAATGTTCGACCTGCCGGAGGGCAACGCCATGAATATGCTGGCTGCCAACGGCGCGCAGCCCAATGCGTTCACTTCCTCGGATATGACCGCATACTATTTTGAAAGCACCAAGCGCTTTGAGGAAAATCTGGAAATGCTGCTCCATTTTGTTTCCACCCCTTACTTCACGGAAGAAAGCGTCAATAAGGAACGGGGCATCATCGGACAGGAAATCGGAATGATTGAAGACAGCCCGGATTTCCAGGTGTATATCCGTCTGCTGGCCGCACTGTATCAGAATTCCCCGGTGCGCTGCTCCGTGGCAGGCACGGTGGAAAGCATTGCGGAAATCACCCCGCAAATGCTGTATGATTGCCACAAGGCATTCTACGCCCCCTCCAATATGGCTTTGTCCGTGGTGGGCAATGTGAATCCTCAGCTGGTGGTGGATATGGCGGAAAAGCTGCTGCCCGCAGACAAGCTACCCAAGCCCGTTGTGGATTACGGTCCGGAAGAGCCGCTGACCCCGGTCACCCGGTACACGGAAACGCACATGGCCGTTTCCGCACCCCAGTTTATGATTGGCGCCAAGGTGCAGCCGGAGCTGTACGGTCTGGCGCATATGCATCAGAAACACGTGGGTGCTCTGGCACTTCAGGCGCTGTTCGGCCGCTCCTCCCGGTTCTATGCCGACCTGTACAGCAAAAACATTCTTTCCCCGGACTTCGACATTGATTTCGATTATTCCGCAAACACCGCCACCATTTTCTTCGCCGGTGAAAGCAGTCAGCCTCAGGCCGTGTATGATGCTATTCTCGCCGCCGCCGATGAGGTCCGCCGGAACGGTCTGGACAAGGTGAAGTTCGATCGGGTGAAAAATGCCTCTCTGGGCTCTCTGATTTTCGGCCTGGAAGACTTTGACGGCATGGCCGTGTCTCTGGCGCAGAGCGCATTCTACAAGTTCAACCAGATGGATACCTTCACATGGCAGGCAGATGTGTTCCCGGAGGAATGTGCCCAGTTCATTGCCGAAAACCTGACCGAAGAGCGTCTGGCCATGTCCGTGGTCAACCCCACAGTGGAATAAGGAGGCCGCCCCATGACAGATGCAGTCATCAGTTTCCCCTCTCTGGGCATTACGTTGAACCCACCGTCCAGCTTTCATCTGTTTGGGCTGAACATTCACCTTTACGGTATGGTCATTGCTTTCGGCTTTTTGCTTGCAGTGCTGTACTGCGCCCATCGGGCTCCGGATTTCGGTCTGAAAGACGATAACGTCTATGACGTGATTATCTGGGCGCTGCCCTTGGGCATCATCGGTGCCCGAGCCTATTACATTATTTTCAATTACGGTGAATTCGCCGGGCACCCGGAGCGGTTCATTCAAATCTGGAACGGCGGTCTGGCCATTTACGGCGGCATCATCGCCGGTGTGCTCACGGCGGCAGCCGTTTGCAAGGTCAAGAAAATCTCCATTCCCGCATTTCTGGACGTGGGCTGTTTCGGTCTGCTCATCGGTCAGCTGTGCGGTCGTTGGGGAAATTTCTTCAACCGGGAGGCCTTCGGCAGCGAAACCACCGCATTCCTGCGCATGGGTCTGACCACCGCCTCCGGAACGATTTACGTCCACCCCACGTTCCTATATGAAAGTCTCTGGAACTTTGCCGGCCTGCTGATGCTCCATTTCTGGAGCAAAAAAGGCAAGCAGAAGTTCGACGGTCAGGTCTTTCTGCTGTACGTACTGTGGTACGGCATCGGCCGGGGCATGATTGAGGGTCTGCGCACGGATAGTCTGTATATCGGCTCCACCGATATTCGGGTTTCCCAGCTGCTGGCCATCGTCTCCGCCATCGCGGCTGCCGTACTGATTGTGCTGCTTTCCCGGAAACCTCATACCCTTTACCGCAATCGTATTCAACCGGAGACAACCCCGGATGATTCCATAGAAGAACATTAACCACCGATACAAAAAATCAGGAGGGAAATCAACATGGCAAAAAATAATTTCAACGATCTGAAAGAAACGCTGCTGGGTACCTTTAACTTCATGGCAGAAAAGGTTCTGGATTTGGCCGACACCGCTGCGGATACCGCAAAATCCGGTCATCAGATTGCAAAGCTGTTCTTGGAGAAGAAAAAAGAGGAATCCGCAATGGAAACCGCTTACAGCCAGCTGGGCAAGCTGTATTATGACCTGCACAAGGACGACGCTGACGGTATGTTTGCTGAGCTGTGCGCAGATGTGGAAATCGCCAAGGGCAACATTGAGGCCATTAACGATGAAATCGCCGAACTGAAAGACGCTGGCGTCGAAAAGGAAGGCGAAAAAATACTCGAAGTTCTAAAAGGCGCAAAGGGGAAAATCTACGCGATGGCAGAAGAAGGAAAAACCATGTCTTCAGAAGAGTTTTCGGAAACGCTCGAAAAAGACCTGATGGCAAGCGGCTCTTCCATATTTATAATAGGAGGCCCGTACGGACTTTCCAAAGAAGTAAAAGAAGCCGCCCACTGCCTGTTTTCGCTTTCAAAAATGACATTCACGCACGAATGGGCGCGGACAATACTTCTCGAACAGCTTTACAGGGCAAAATCAATCTCCGCAGGCTCGGGCTACCACCACAAATGAAAATCCGCAAAACAAGATTGCGGACTTTCAAATCCAAAACAAAACCTATTGAGTTTTTAAGAATTTTATAAGCTCTTTGAGGGCGCGGGCTCTGTGGCTTATTTCGTTTTTGCAAGCCTCGGGAAGCTCCGCAGTGGTCATTCCCTCGGGAAGCTCGAATAATGGGTCGTATCCAAAGCCGTTTTTGCCTTTCGCCCCGTGGTTTATGAAACCTTCAACCCTGCCCTCAAAACTTTTCCTTTCGCCATTTGGACATACCAACGCCAAAACGCACACAAAGCGCGCGGAACGTTCGCCGTCGGGAACATTTTCAAGAGCTTTCAACAGCTTTTCGTTGTTCGCCTTGTCCGCACCTTCGCCCTTGACGCCCGCATACCTTGCGGAATGTATGCCCGGATTTCCGCCGAGCGCGTCAACCACGATTCCGCTGTCGTCAGCCAAAACATAGGCATCGGCAGGGGCGATTTTTTTGAGGGCGTCAGCCTTGATAAACGCATTGCCCTCAAACGTATCGGCATTTTCATCGCATTCGGGCATTCCGCCGAGTTCGTCCGCGCCGCCCACATCGCAATCCACGCCCCACTCTTCAAACATCGCCTTGATTTCCTTTACTTTGTGGGCATTCGACGTGGCTATAAAAATTTTCTTTCCGCTTGAAACCTCGACTTTCGCGCCCGCAAATTCATCGTCGGGCTTCGACTGCAAAATTCTCGTCTGCAACGCGGGAACAAGATCGGTAAATTCGCCGTCTCCCCCCGTTTTCAATGCAGAATAAACCGCGCCCATTCTGGCGTCGAGATAGTCGAGCATCGAAACAAAAACAGCTTCAGGCGTCGCCGCAACTGCCGCCGCGCCCCATTGCAGTTCACCTTGGTGGCTCAATATGATATGCTCCAAACGCCCGGTCAAGTCTTCGTTCAGCTTGCATTTTAACGCCGCCTTGCGGACTATCCTGAAACCAAGCACCACATGGCCCTGCAAAATGCCGATTTTCGTCTTTTCAGTCGCAAGCCCCTGCGAATACTCTATAGTCTTGCCGATATCGTGCAACACGGCTCCCGCAATCGCCAAAGACGGATTTACAAAAGGATACATCGGCAATAGCTTCACCGCAAGACGCGCCAGATGAAGCGAATGCTCCAAAAGCCCGCAGACATAAGCATGGTGCATTTTTATAGCCGCAGTGCTTCTGAAAAAAACCTCCCCGACATCGTTTAGCGCATACTTAACCGTCTCGCGGACATCGGGATTGGGGATTTTTTCGATAATGGAAAAAAGTTCTGCGCGCATGGTATCGGCATTTTCGGGCGCG
>CAJMMY010000112.1 GCA_905214605.1 uncultured bacterium
AAGCGGCCGAAGTAGCGCTGGGTCGCGTTCACGCCGAGCATGGCCGCGCGGGCCGGGCGCAGCTGCACCTTGACCATCGTGGCCGTGAGGAGCGAGCCGACAAACAGCGCCAGCATTATATAATACGGAGCCATTGCCGAGCCGTAGTTTTCAATGGGATAGATTTTCGTCACGGTGGTCTGAACCATTTCCGGGAAATAAGCGCCGTAAGCCTCCGGGCTGCCGCCCAGAACCTCCAACAGCACGTCCATGGCGTCATCGCCCTCCGGATTCTCCACCTTGTCCAGTACCTGAGTCACCGCCGTAATCATACTGTTCAGCGACGGTCGCAGCAGGTCCGAGGTCTGTCCTGCCGCAGCAGACGTATCCTTCAGAACGTTCTGAATCTTCTCTGCATCTGCGGAGAGGGTATCCATGCCCTGCAGGGTATCGGAAATTTCACCTACCACCGCGTCCAATTCCGCGCCCAGCTCCTTTGCCGTAGGCGTCAGCTTTCCGGCTGTGGTACGAATCGATGCAATCAGGGCATATCCGTCGGAAATGGTACTACCCATATCCGGCTGCACAGCAAAGTTGTTCAGCCATTTCTGCAGCTGCGCACATTCCTCGGCCAACTGCCGTACCAGCGGCACCTGCGCCAGATTCGGGTATTTTCCATCAATTTGGTCCGCCCAGTCATTCAGCTGCTTGCTCACATTGCCCAATCGGTCCGCAGCCTCCGCCGCGGCTTTCTGCGCCTGTGCCAGACGGCTGCTGTCTCCGGTCGCTTTCGATGCCAAATCCAGAGCCCGCTCCGTCTTATCCAGCGCCGAGAATACACTCTGCTGAATCTGCGCCGCCGTGGACACCAGCTTACCGCTGTCCGGGGCACTGACGTTGATGCTCTCCACAATTTCCGACAATCTTTCCGTATCGGCATCGGAAATCAAACGGTCTCCGGAGGCGGCATTGGAAAATGCGTCCAGCATCTCCCGGCTGCCCACCAGCAAATCCCGCGCCTGATAGAGAATTCCGCTGACAGCGCCCTCGGGGTCCTGGTCGGAAAGCTCCACAGAAATCAGATTTGCCTGATGCATGGCATCACCGATGACCACTTCCAGATAGTTTCTGCTGATGGAGCGTTTCAGCGTATCCACCGCGGTATCCGTAATTTTCGTTGCAACTGCATTTTTCTTGGCATTTTCGTAATATGTAATGGAAGGCTTGCCGTCCCATTCCGTAAGCATATGGAACATTTTATCCGTAAAATCCCGGTCAATCACCACGGCTGCATAATAATCGCCGCTGTAAACGCCTTCCTTCGCCTGCTCTTCCGTGTCCACAATCACCCAATTGATGGACGTCGCCTCCCGCAGGTCGGCAACCACGTCTTCTCCCTTGTTGACGTAATTTCCGTCCCGGTCCGTGCTGCCCTGGTCCAACGATGCCACGGCAATGGAAATATTTCCCGTATTGCCGTAAGGGTCCCAGTTGGAGTAAATGTTCAGCCAAGCATACAAACTGGGCAAAACAGAAATGGCCAGCACAACGACCATTGCGAAAAAGCGTTTGCTCAGATTCTTCACATCGGTTTTGAAAATGGTCCAGATATTGCGCATAAATTTCCTCCAAGCCGGCAGTGCCACTGTCCAAGGACATGCTGCCGGCACATATTTCAGAAAACAAAATTCCTATTATATTTTATTATATACACGTGTAAAAATCCAGTTCATTCATTGTTTATTTACAACTTTTGCAAGCACAATTTGACGTTCTGACATAGACAAAAAGCCCCTTTGTATATGAATTATATACAAAGGAGCCAATGTGTCTAAAAAAACATGAGGTTCAGCGCTCGGTGCCGTGGAAGAACAATGCCAGCATGCCCGGTCCCACATGGGCGCCGGAAAACGGCTCGTGGGGGCAGATAATCAGCTGTTTCGGCTTGGCAATGGCATTGACCTTTTCCGCCAGTGCCTGTGCATCTTCCAGGCAATCTCCGTGGGAAATGGCCACAATCTGATTCTGGGGGTCCACCGCCTTTTTGGCATATTCCTCCGCAAGATACTCAATGGCCTTTTTCCGACCCCGGCATTTTGCACAGGATACGATATGACCGTCTGCCGTGCCGTACAGAATGGGCTTGATGTTCAGCACGTTGGCAATCATCGCCGTAGCGCCGCTCACACGGCCGCTGCGTTTCAGAAAGTTCAGATCGTCTACGGTAAAATACTGGCACATGTGGGGCACTTCTTCGTCCAGAATGTCTCCCGCCTCAGTAACGCTCATGCCGCTGCGGGCCATTTCTGCCCCATGCACCGCCAACAGACCGCTGCCGAAGCCGCAGCCTCTGGAGTCAATGATGCGCACCGTCCGGCCGGGAAATTCCTCCATGAGCTCCTCCGCCGCAATTCTCGCTGCCTGATAGGTTCCGCTGATGCCGGATGCCATGGCGACGTACAATACGTCCATGCCCTGCTCCAGCAAGGGGGTAAAATGGGAAATAAACAACTGGGAGTTCAAAAGCGTTGTTTTGACTTCCTTGCCGTTGCGCAGCTCTTCATAATACGTATGGGCATCGAAGCTGTCTACGTCTCCCAAATAGGTATACTGCTGCTCTCCCACATGATAATTGCAGGGCAGAATCGTAATCGATTCCAGCAGCTGTTTCGGCAGATTGGCGCTGCCGTCTGTAAAAACCTGAAACTTCATGGTTTTTCCTCCTGAACACACTCTCATCGATCCACAAGTTGGATTTCGTAACTGATACCGTATTATACAGCTTTCAGAACGATTTGTAAACCGTGATTCCGGTTTTCCCCGGCAATTCGCATAATTTTCAAGGAACGGAGCATACTTTTCATGCTGTAACCAGCGGAAAGGAGCCAAATCCATGAAATTTTTCGTCAATGAGGATTGTATCGGCTGCGGTTTGTGCGTCAGCGTCTGCCCGGAAGTTTTTCACATGACCCCGGACGGGGTCTCGAAAGCCGTAGAGGAATCGGTTTCCGGCGGCATCGCGGACAGTGCCATGGAGGCGATGCGGGATTGCCCCGTCAGCGCCATTGAGCAGAAATAAGTGCAAACCGTAAAATATGGCGAAAATGCAGCTGCATTTTCGCCATAAACAGTTTTCTTTATTCTGCCGGAGCACTTTCCGGAGCCGGGGCAGGGTCCGGTACCGGTTCCGGTGCAGGCGCCGGAGCAGGGACCTCTTCTCCGGCGGGCGTGCCGGTCTCGCCGGAAGTTTCTCCCCCGGTCTGACCGCCGGAAGATTCTCCGCCATCAGGCGTTGCACCCGGTGCAGGGGTCGTCGTACCGCCATGGAGACTGGAATAATCCACCACCAAATCCGGACCTTTGAAGGTTCCGTCCAACTTGGACATGGTGCGCTGATAAGCCTCCGTATCCTTTTCATAGGGAATCGGCTGATAGTTATTGCCCCCGCTCTTGCTGCTCAGGCAGCAGGGGATCAATTCCGTTTCCGCCAAAGAGAACGTTCCGTCCTCATTCCGGCTGATTTTCAGCTGAGCAATCACGGAATCCTTATCCCGGGGATTGGTATTTCCGCCGAAACTGAAATTGCCCAGACTATACAGGATATATCCGTTGCCGTAGGTTTCCGTTTTCTGGAGCACATGGGGGTGCGTACCGCAAACCACATCAGCGCCGGCATCTATGGCGGCATGGGCGACAGAAACCTGATTGCTGTTGGGGTGATAGGAGCCCTCAATGCCCCAATGGGTACATACAATAATGAAATCCGCGCCGTCGGATTTCAGCTTTTTCACGCCGCTGGTCACTTCTCCGGTGGTGGGACCGAAGTTGGAGACAAACACGCCCAATTTCATGCCCTGCACATCGTAAATATCGCCGTAACCGCCCAATATGTACGGAACGCCCACCGCGTCCAAGGCTGCTTGGGTATTTTCCACGCCCTTGCTGCCGAATTCCTTCGTGTGGTTGTTGCCCATGGTGGCGCATTCCACGCTGCCCTCCGTCAGAATCTTCGCGTAATCCGCGGGAGCGCAGAAATAAAAGGTTGTGGTGGCGGTCAGCTTTTCATCGGAGAAACTGCCCTCCAGATTGGCAATGGTAAAATCGTCTTCGTCCAGAATATCTTTCACCCCGGCAAAGGGCCAGCTGTAATCCGTGCCCACCACCCGCTCAAAGTCATTGTTATACTGACTGGAGGCCAAGGTGCAGTCGCCCACCATAGAAATGGTAATGGTGTCCGGAAGGTTTTCCTCTCCCGGTTCCTCGGTTTCCGACGGTTCCGGGTGATACAGACCGCTCTGCGCCAAATCC
>CAJMMY010000113.1 GCA_905214605.1 uncultured bacterium
CCCCCATCTACTACCCCTCAGATAAGCTGCACATCGGTCACACCTACTGCACCGTTGCCACGGACACCATTGCCCGGTACAAACGGCTGCAGGGATATGACGTGATGTTCCTGACCGGCACCGACGAGCACGGTCAGAAAATCGAAATCAAGGCGCAAGAGGCCGGTGTGACCCCGAAGGAATTCGTGGACAACATTGTGGAAGGTCCCCGTGGCGTGAAGGACCTGTGGAAACTGATGAACATTTCCAACGACCGGTTCATTCGCACCACCGATGACTACCATGTGGAGGCTGTGCAGCGCATTTTCCGGAAAATGTACGACAAGGGCGACATTTACAAGGGCGTTTACAAAGGCAAGTACTGCACCCCCTGCGAGAGCTTTTGGACCGAGAGCCAGCTGAAAGACGGCTGCTGCCCGGACTGCGGACGCCCGGTGCAGGACGCTGAGGAAGAGGCTTACTTCTTCCGTCTGAGCAAGTATGCAGAGCCCGTGCGGGACCTGCTGGAGAACACCGATTTTCTGGAGCCCCGGAGCCGGGTGAACGAAATGGTGAACAACTTCATTAAGCCGGGTCTGGAAGACCTGTGCGTGTCCCGTACCAGTTTTTCTTGGGGCATTCCCGTGGATTTCGACCCGAAACACGTGGTTTACGTCTGGCTGGACGCACTGTTCAACTACGTAACTGCATTGGGCTATGAAAATGACCGGTACAACGATTATGCCGATTACTGGCCCGGCGTGAACATTGTGGGCAAGGAAATCGTGCGGTTCCATTCCATTATCTGGCCTGCATTCTGCATGAGCATGGGTATGCCCCTGCCCAAAAAGGTGTTCGGTCACGGTTGGCTGCTGTTGGACGGCGGCAAAATGTCCAAGTCCAAGGGCAACGTGGTGGACCCCTATATTCTGGCAGAGATGTTCGGCGTGGACGCCCTGCGGTTCTTCCTGATGCGCACCTTCCCCTTCGGCTCTGACGGCAACTTCTCCAATGAATTGCTGATTCAGACCATCAACACCGATTTGGCCAACGATTTGGGCAACCTGGTTTCCCGGACCACCGCTATGGTGCAGAAGTACTTCGACGGTCAGCTGCCCGAGGGCTGCAAGAACGGCGATACCGAGCCTTGCGACGAGGAACTGGTTTCCATGGCAAAGGGCCTGCGCGCCGCTTATGAAGAGGCTATGGAGCACTTTGCACCCCACAAGGCATTGGAAGAAATTTTCAAGGTGATTCAGAGAGCCAACAAGTACATTGACGAGAATGCACCTTGGGCACTGGCAAAGGATATGGACGCAAACGGCGCCCGTCTGGCACATGTGCTGTACAACCTGCTGGAGGCAACCCGTATCTGCGGCATTCTGCTCAGCCCGTTTATGCCGGAGAGCATGGACAAGCTGTTTGAGCAGGTGGGTGTGTGCGAAGGCTGCCGGACTTGGGACAGCGCCGCTGTATGGGGCAGCCGGAACGAGACCATGGCTGTGACCAAGGGCGAGAATCTGTTCCCCCGTGTAGACGCGGCCAAGGCGCTGGAGGAGCTGACGGCGGCTGAGGCTGCTGCCAAGAAGGCTGCGCTGCCGGCACTGGAGGTTGAGCCTTTGACGGAGGAGACCGTGGACTTCGATACCTTCTGCAAGTCTGATTTCCGCGTTGTGAAGGTAAAAGACTGCCAGCCCGTGAAGAAGAGCGATAAGCTGCTGCGCTTTACCTTGGACGACGGCACCGGCACGGACCGTCAGATTCTCTCCGGTATCCATAAGTTCTACGAGCCGGAAGAACTGCTGGGCAAGACGTTGGTGGCAATCGTGAACCTGCCCCCTCGGAAGATGATGGGGCTGGAAAGCTGCGGTATGCTGCTGTCTGCTGTACACACCGAGCAGGGCGAGGAGCGCTTGAATCTGGTGATGCTGGACGATAAGGTGCCCGCCGGCGCAAAGCTGTGCTGATTCCATTCAAATAAGATGACTGAAACGGACGCTGCGTGAAAACGGGCGTCCGTTTTTGCTGCGGAGAAGAAGTCGTCCTGTAAAATTTGTAAGTTGTCTGACAACTTTGCGTGAGGTGTATCCCAAAGAAAAATAGTAGGAAAAGAGACGAACGGCAAATATAACAAGGGGAAATTGTATAATATTGACAATTCAAAAGAATTAGTAGATTTTTTCACAAAATCTATTGACATTAGATGTCTGATGAGTTATTATAATAATACAAAGAGAGGTTAATAAATTAACGAACCGGAAAATTGAAAGGAGCATGACTTATGAAGATGATCGACCGCATTAAATGGCTGCGCGACAACGATATGGAGACCCTGTACGAAATCAACGTGCATCTGTAACTTTCGGGTGAGACCCGGAAGAGAAATCAAACAGAAAGGAGCATGACTTATGAAGATGATTGATCGCATCAAATGGCTGCGTGACAACGATATGGAGACCCTGTACGAAATTAACGTGCATCTGTGAGGTGCGCCATGGGAAAGAAAAATCAATTGAACACTTAATGCCACCGTCGTGATGAAGTTCATGAACGGTGGCATTTTTTTGTTTCCGCAGATGGGGAGAATGGCAGGTCCGGGCGGGGGAGATGTACCGAAAATGCAGACTACGGGAATCTGATTTGCCGGTTTTTTGTGGAAAAAGCTGAGAAAGATTGCAATTTGGAGAAAATGCGAGAATGGGTCTGGACTTTTTTCTTGCTTGTGATATACTGAGCGCTGCGAAAGAGAAAGCGGCAGCGGGCGTCCGTCGGAGATGCGGGCCGTTGAAGGGTTGAGGAGTCATCATGAATCAAAAATGGACAGCACTGGTGCTTGCCGGTGCGATGGTGGTCACGGTGAGTGGCTGCGGTACGGCAATGGGAAAAACGGAGAATACCGGACACCCGGCAGAGTCTTCGGGCACAACGGCGGAAGTGGTATACAGCACACCGGACCCCACGGAAGATATCGGGGGCGAAACCGGGGAAGAAACTGCGTTTTCCTTCCGGGATTTGTCCAATCTGGAGTTTTATTATTCCAGCGGAGCCGGCGGCTGGGGAACGCAGCTGGTGGTTCAAGAGGACGGCAGCTTTACCGGGAATTTTCAGGACAGCGATATGGGCAATACCGCGCCGGAGTATCCTAACGGTACGGTCTATCTGAACAGCTTTTCCGGAAAATTCAGTGAGCCGGAGGCCGTGAACGCATACACCTATTCCACCACCATTCAGCTGTTGGAATATGAGGAGCCGGTCCACACGGATAAAATCAGCGGCGGAATTCGGTATGATTACAGCGAGGCTTACGGCTTGCAGAACGTGCAGACCGTTTTGATTTACCTGCCCGAGGCACCGTTGGAAGAGCTGCCGGAGGAATTTCTCAGTTGGGTGGGCTACCCGGATTTAAGCAAGACCGAGGCAACCCAGTTGGGATTCTATGCGCTGAACTGTCAGCCGGAGGAAAACGGATTTATCAGCTTTAATCTGTTGGATTCTCTGCGGAACCGGATTGCCTCCACAAAGGAGCAGTCCGAGACGTTGGAAACCGCCATTCAGCAGAATTCGCTGCCCCAGACGGAATATAATGAGAAAACCCAAGAGCTTTACGAGCTGTGGGACGCGGCAATGAATGCCGTGTGGACCATGCTGGAGCAGACTTTGGACAATGATACCATGGACAAGCTGACCATGGAGCAGCGGCAGTGGACCATTGAGCGGGACAATGCGGTTGAGGCGGCAGGCGCTGACTATGAGGGTGGCACCACGCAGGCGATGGTTCAGAATCAGACCGCGGCGGAGTGGACCAAGGAACGAGTGGACGTTCTGCTGAATTTGCTGCCGGGGTGGACGGAGTAAGTCCGAGACGGCAGGTCGGTGCAGGACCGGAGTCCACCGGGAAATTCGATAAGGAGACGGTGCTCTGCACCAAACAGGATGTATGAATCAGAAAGAACTGAATGAAATTCGCCGGCGGCTGAAACCGGACCGGTGCAATATTCAGCATATTTACGGCTGTTACGTAAACAGCAACCGGGAAATCATTTCATGGGTGGACGCACCGGTGAGCATGATGACCCAAGACGAGAGTATTATGTATCTGGCGCTGCTGAAAAAGAGCTTGTCCGGCGCATTGGGCAAGAACTTGATTGACATTGTGTTCTCCACCCAGCAGGTGGTGAGCAGCGATGAGCATCGGCTGCTCCAGACCCTGCGGACCACGGCACTGAAAGACCGGGAGGCGCGGGAAAAATTGTGCCGGACCATTATCAATTCCATTGATATGGGAG
>CAJMMY010000114.1 GCA_905214605.1 uncultured bacterium
ATATCATCTTCTGTAAAGAAGACGGAACCATCATTGACAGTATCAAGCATGTATCTGCCAGCATGAGTTCTGTGCGTGAAGTGCTTCCGGGACGGGAATATTTTATTCCGCAGACCATTGCAAAGGAAAAAGTGGCGGGCATTTCTTCCGATGCCAAGTTTTTGGAATCCTTTTCCAACGGTTTTGTGTTTGAAAAGGGTACTGTGGACGGTTTGAAAGCCCGGGCAGACGGCGGCGCAGAAGAAGTGAATTACCAGAGCATTGATGTCAGCTACACCAAAGATGGCGAACGGGTGTATGTGAACATCAGTCCCGTGGTGGAAGGCATTACCGATGAATTTCATGGGGTTCCCACCACGTTGAACGGAGAAACCGTTTCCGTGACGGAGCAGGACTACAAATGCGTAAATGAGGGCTACGAAAAGACCGAAGAGGAGCGGACCTTGGAGCAGAGCGGGGCTCTGATGTTCAGCTATGATGACAGTCTGGAGACACCGGAAACCTATCGGCAGTATTGCGTATCCTGGCTGCAGGACGGTATGCTGTATTCCGTCAGCACGTTGGACAATCAAAGCAGCTTGACCACACCGGACCTGCTGGAAATGGCAGCAGAGCTGATGAACGGCTAAAATATCTTTACCGGCAAAAAACGGGCTGTCTCACTAAGAGAGAGCCCGTTTGTCATCTTTCGGTCTGAATTTATTCCTGGCCGGAGAGATTTTCCGTTGCGAACAGATTGATTACGTTGTGCATGGTTTCTTCGGTATAATCCACTGCAATGGCTGCTGCATTCCAGTATGCGTAATTGCCTTCAAACCAGCTTTGCAGATCATTCAGGTCCTCCGCATAACGGAATTCCAGATGATAGGTCGTCTCCATCGTATCCGGAGAGAATGCAAAATAGGTAAATTGACCGGCATCTGCATCATCGGTCTTGTAGAAAATGAATCCGTTTTCGTTGTCCACATCGTCCATCAATGTGTAGTCATGGGAAAACACTTCATTACCGTCGGCATCCAGACCGGTGATTGTGTCACCATCCATAACAAACTGATCCACACCGCCAAGGAAATAGCAATCAAATCGCATGGAATCCGGATTTTCCGTGTACGCAGTGGTTGCCTCGTCACCGTAAATTTCCGCCGTGCACATATTCAGCAGCATGTCTGTCGCTGAATCGGCACTGTCTTCACCCACCAACGGGGCGGTGGCCTGGTGCCAAACTTCCCGGTACTCCTCTTTGGCCATCTCCGGGAACAGCTCTATATAGGTTCCGCTGATGTCGGACAGATAATCATCTTCTGTAGTAATCTGCTCCGGGGTGGGAGTCGTGTCCGCTGTTTGCTCCGGTTGGGTCTGTCCGCAACCGGCCAAGGCTATCAGGCATGCCGCACTCAATGTAAAGACTGTCAGTTTCTGTTTCATGATGTCTCCTCCTAATGTGTTAGTTGTTTCTAACTTTTGGAGAGTATAGCATACCTTCGCTCCGGATGCTATCCCATTTTCGTTCGACTATTCCGTTTTAATACTCATTTTACGCCGGTAATTCGATGGAGTAGTCCCATAGCGTTTCTTAAAGGTTTCCGTAAATTTACTTGCATTGTCATAGCCTGCATCCTGCGCAATCACTGTGATGCTTTTCCCACTCTGCACCAATTCTACCGCTGCCTGTTCCAACCGATATTCCTTTAGATAGCGGTAGATAGGGACACCGTAAACCTGCTTGAACAGCTTTTGCAGATGGGAAACAGAAATATGATGCTCCTCCGCCAAACGGGCAAGAGAACTGTAATTTTCCCGGTCTGTCACCAGATGATCCCGCAGATGCTGCACCAATTCGATCTGACCGGCATTGCAATACCCATCCGGCGTGTCCTCCCGCGGGATGCACCGGAGGAGTATTAAAAGTTCCAAAACTTTCAGGCGGAGATACTGCAAGTCAGAATATGTCGCATTTTCATACAGTTCCCGGAAAACATGCTCGCACCTTGGGCCGGCCGGACCGGCATAGTACCATTTATTTCCCAAGATATTTTTCTTCAATCCACGGAAATCAACCGGAAATGCCGGGGCATTCCGGGAGAGCCAGGTCTGCGCCGATTTCGGCTCGATTTCCAGACAGATTCCTTCATAGTACCCCAACGGGAACCGGGATTCGGACTCCGTTCCGTGAACTCCGTCATAGCAGCTGATTGCCATATCTCCCGGTTTCAAGAGCACACGGTCCCGTTGGGTAAAATCGCTTTCAAATCGACCGGCAGCACAGAAATTGATCTCCAGAACGTCCGGCTGACCGCGATGTTCCATATAGGCATGCATTTCCAGATGCATACGCAAAATGGAAACCCCATCAAACAGAATTTCATGAAAAATCACACCGCTGCCATCCGCCCGGTCAAAGCCAAACGGCAATTCTGTGAGCTGTTCGATCTCTCCATCATGGCGGGTGAAAAATTCGATCATGTGAACACCCTCCTACTGTTAGTCTTTCCTAATGTAGATATTATAGAAAGCATCGGCCTCCTTGTCAAGCAAGTGCCTGCCTGGAATCCGGTCAAGATTCCGAATCGGTGGCAATCGGAGATAAAAATAAGGAGCTGCCTCAAATTTGAGACAGCCCTTTTTGATTGATTGCAATGCGGGTTGTTCTGCATCAGCCGCGGACAGGAATGAGATCCCGATAGCGGAGATACATGGTCTGCCCGGTGTAGGGGTTGATGCCGGGGAGATAGGCGGAGTATACGCAGTCGTCCACGGTGGCGCTGGGGTCGGTAGCCAGCAGATTGCTCACTCCGGTCAGCTTGCCCGTGACCCAAACGAGATCGCCCGGGTGGAGGGAGGCATTGGTGCTGTCGAAAGAGGTATACGCTCCTTCGCGGCGTTCATGCTCCCCTGTGCTGTTGTTATAATCATAGATATTGGTGACCGGGGCAGCCTGATACCAACCGATCTGATGGGCATAAACGCTGTTCTCTGCCACAAGGAGCGCCTGCTCGATGGTGCATTTATCCGCGGGACTGAGGGTGGTGGAAGAGGTGCCGTTGATCAGACCCAGTGCATTCATAAAGGCCATGGAGTCCTTGGCCCAGCTTGCAATTTGCCAGCTGTCCTTGTATTTGGAGAGCTGAGAGGTATAGCTGGTGTATCTGTAATCGGAGTTCTTCTCCACGTAGCGCAGTGCGTTGCGCAGGAATACGGCCATCTGCTGACGGTTCAGCGTGTCATTGGGGGAGAACGTGGTGGGGGAGGTACCGGCTGTGATACCGGCAGCGTAGGCCTTCAGAACATAGGCATTTGTAGTGTCCGTAAAGGTGTTGGCAGCTGCGGGGGTGATGCTCTTGCCGGTGAGAGTTTCTGCCAGACGCACGGCCACGGAGCAGAACTGCAGCCGAGAGATGGGCTTGGTGTAATCATTGCCCAGCAGACCGGAATCCAGCAGATTGTCATTCAGGGCAAGGTTCACGCCGCTTTGCGCCCAAGTGCTTGTCTTGGCGGTGGACCGCTGCGCCAGTGTGAAGGTGCCGGGATACAGCTCGGTGCTGTTCAGCGCCTGGGATTCTTCCCATTTCAGACTTGCGTTCATTTCTTCCTGATACTGCGGTAGGGTCAAGCCCGTACCGGAGGCATAAAGGTCCCGCGCGGTCAGATGCTGCTGGAGATAGCGATAGGAGTGGCCGCAGTATTCGCAGCTGAGCCAGTAGACGTGCTCGCCGGCGGCGTTCACACCGATATAGGCCTCGTCCGTAGGATACTCGCCGTTTTTCGAGTGGGCCAGTTTTTCTGTGTTGCGCTCGATTTCCGTATCACCGGAATGGGGCGCAACGTGTTTTGCGTTGTACTCGCACTTGCCGCAGATGGCGCAGGAATAGTAATACCGCCGGGCGTACTGGCATGCCTGCGCGTAGGTGTAGACGCGGTCGGCTGTCCGGATTTGCAGCGTGTACTGATGCGCGGTGCACCAGTTGTCCTTTGCAGCGGCGTCACCCGCCTTCTGTGCGGCGTAAACGTCATTGCCGGAGTAGGTCTTGATGGTGTAGGGAATGATATAGCCGCGCTGGGCTTGGGCAGCTTTGAGTGCGGGCACGGCGGATTCGGGGATATACACCACGGTCTCGGCAGTATAGAAGGGCATGTCGCTCTGTTTCTCCCACCGATAGACTCCGGCGATGGGCAGCCAGAGGTAGGTATTCATCG
>CAJMMY010000115.1 GCA_905214605.1 uncultured bacterium
GCAAAACACATGTATGCGTGCGGATTTTAAGGCAAAGTTTATGCCTTCTTGGTCTGAGCCATAACTTCTGCCGCAAAGTCTTCGGTGCGCTTCTGGAGACCTTCGCCCATTTCGTAGCGGGTGAAGCCGATGACTTCGAACCTGCCGTTGATCATCTGAGAAACGCTCTCATCGGGGTTCTTAACGAAGGGCTGCTCAAGCAGGCAGACTTCCTTATAATACTTCTCGATGCGGCCTTCAACCATTTTTTCAATGATTGCAGCGGGCTTGGGCTTGGGATCGTTCTTTGCCTGTTCGCGGAGAATCTCACGCTCATGCTCGAGTTCGGCATGGTCGCAGTCTTCCTTGCGGAGGCAGGTGGGCTTTGCAGCCGCGATTTGCATTGCGACATCGTGTGCAACAGCGGGGAACTCATTGTTGCTGATCTGAAGAAGTACGCCGATTTTGCCGCCGAGGTGGACATAGGTATCAACGATGCCTTCAACGCGATTGAAGCGGCGGATGGTGATCTTTTCGCCGATCTTTGCAACTGCGCCGTTGATAACGTCGCTGACGGTCTTGCTCTCGTCTTCGGAGAAGGACTGAGCCATCATATCTTCAACGGAAGCGGGATTCTTCTTTGCAACATGCTTTGCAAGGGAAGCAACAAGGTTTTTGAAATCGTCGGTCTTTGCAACAAAGTCGGTTTCGCAGTTGACTTCGATGATGACGCCGACGCCGCATTTTTCACAAACGAAGCAGTCAACAATACCTTCTGCCGCAATGCGGGAAGCCTTCTTTGCGGATGCAGCAAGGCTCTTCTCGCGCAGATAGTCGAGAGCCTTTTCAATATCGCCGTCACACTCTTTGAGTGCCTTTTTGCAGTCCATCATGCCTGCGCCGGAACGCTCGCGCAGAGCCATTACGTCTTTAGCGGTGAATTCCATTAAAATATCCTCCTGTAGTTATAATGCAAACGTTGACCAACACGGGAATCGGGCGCGGAACGGTCTGATATTTGCCCGCGTTTTGTCAATGTTACGTTCGAGCGGAGGAAGCCCGGCAGGCTTCTCCGCGGAAAAATCATGGTTGAATGATTGAACTTAGAAGTTATCTGCTTCGTCGGCAGCATCGTTGTCGATGGTTGCATCAACAGCGGCATCGGTCATCTGTTCGCCCTGCTTGCCTTCGAGGACTGCATCGGCGATCTTGGAAGCGATCAGCTTGACGGCACGGATAGCGTCGTCGTTACCGGGGATGGGGTAATCGGCCTCGTCAGGATCGCAGTTGGTGTCAACTATGGCGACCACGGGGATGCCAAGGGCCTTGGCTTCCAGAATGGCGATGTGCTCCTTGCGGGGGTCAACCACGAACATGGCAGAGGGCAGCTTCTTCATTTCCTTGATACCGCCAAGGTTCTTTTCAAGCTTCTCCTGCTCGGCCTTGAGCTGGATAACTTCCTTCTTGGGCAGCAGATCGAAGTCGCCGTCGGCTTCCATCTTCTCGATCTTGCGCAGCTTGTTGATGCGGCTCTGAATGGTCTTGAAGTTGGTCAGCATGCCGCCCAGCCAACGAGCGTTCACATAGTACATACCGCAGCGGTCAGCCTCTTCACGGACTGCTTCTGCTGCCTGCTTTTTGGTACCGACGAACAGAATGGTCTCACCCTTTGCGGACAGATCGCGCACAAAGTTGTAAGCCTCTTCCAGTTTGCCGACGGTTTTCTGCAGATCGATGATGTAGATGCCGTTGCGTTCGCAATAAATGTACTCGGCCATCTTGGGGTTCCATCTGCGGGTCTGGTGGCCGAAGTGTACGCCGGCCTCCAGCAGCTGTTTCATAGATACTACTGCCATTACGTTTTTCCTCCTTATTTGTTAAAAACCTCCGGTACCTTCAAATCTCGTACCCGGTTTCCGAAGAAACCACATGGCGTGAAATCAGGTATCCGTGCGTAATGCTGAAATATCTTACCAGAAAATGTATGGAATTGCAAGTCTTTTCTGCGGTTTAACACAGGTAATTTTGAAATTTTTTACGGTTTTTGTGGGTTTGCCGGGGGTCATAGCCCTCCAACTGAATCAAAATGGCGTCATCGCCCATGCGAACGATGCTTTCCCATGGAAATACGTAGTCCGTATCCCCGGGCAGCAAACCGAAAAATTTCCGGGGACCGGGCACCAGAAAGCTGAGAATCCGGCCGGTTTGCCGGTCAAATTCTGCGTCGGACACATACCCCAGACGCTGTCCGGTGGCAATGTTAATGACTTCCAGATCCCGCAAATCGCCAATGCGCATAAGGAATTCCCCCTTTACCGACATTCTATCCGGAAAGGGGGAATTTTATGACCGTATTTTAGGATTTTTGGCTGTCCAGATAAGCCTGCCGGGCGCTGGCATAGTAGTCGCCGCCCACGGAATCCAGAATCACCACTGCGGGGAAGTTCTCAATTTCCAGTTTGCGCACCGCCTCGGTGCCCAATTCCGGAAACGCAATCACTTCCGCGGCTTTGATGCACCGGGCGAGCAGCGCGCCGGCACCGCCGGTGGCTGCCATATAGACGGCACCGTTGCGCACCACAGCGTCTTTTACGGATTGCGCCCGGCGGCCCTTGCCAACCATGACCCGCAATCCGGCGTCCAGCATATCCGGGGTGTATTTATCGCACCGGGAGCTGGTGGTAGGACCGGCGGAGCCAACGGGCATACTGGATTGTGCGGGACTGGGACCCACATAATAAATGGACGCGCCCTCCATAGGGAAGGGGAGCGGTTCTCCTTGATGCATCATTTCGAAGATTTTCTTATGGGCGGCATCCCGTGCGGTGTAAATGGTTCCGCTGAGCAAGACGCTTTCACCGGCGCGCAGCCGGGCAGCCTCTTCTTTGGTCAAGGGCAGATGGAGCTGTTTTGCCATGTCAAATCACCTCCGTTGCATGACGGGCGCTGTGACAGTTGATGTTCACGGCGCAGGGCAGACCGGCAATATGGGTTGCGGCGGTTTCAATGGCCAGAGACAGCGCGGTGGTTTTTCCGCCCAGACCCTGAGGTCCGATGCCCATGGCATTGATGCGCTCCAACAGCTCGTCTTCCAATGCGGCATAGAACGGATTGCCGTTATGTATGCCCATTTCCCGGAGCAGCGCCCGCTTGGCCAGCAGAGCCGCTTTATCAAAGGTACCGCCGATGCCCACACCGATGGTCATGGGCGGGCAGGGGTTCGGTCCGGCCAATTCAATGGTTTCCAGAACAAACTGCTTGACGCCCTCTACACCGTCTGCCGGCTTCAGCATGGCAATCCGGCTCATGTTTTCGCTGCCGAATCCCTTGGGCGCCACGGTGATGGTGAGCTTGTCTCCGGGGACGATGTCCGTGTAAATCATGGCCGGGGTGTTATCTCCGGTGTTTACCCGATCCAGAGGGTCCCGAACCACGGATTTCCGCAGCAAACCGTCGGTATAGCCCTTTGCCACACCGGCATTGACCGCATCATACAGATTGCCGCCGGTGATATGGACCTCCTGACCCACTTCCAGAAAAACACAGGCCATGCCGGTGTCCTGACACAAGGGAATGGGACCGTTGGTTTCAAAGTTTTCGATGATGACATCTAAAATGTCCTGGGCTGTGGGCCAAGGCTCTGCTTTCCGGCAGTCATATACCCGCTGCTTGACATCTTCCGGCAGACGGGTGCAAGCCTGAACGCAAAGGGCGGCCACAGTGTCGGTAATGGTGCTGACCTGAATTTCCCGCATAAAAAAATCCTCCATGCTACTTTACAGTTGCTTTCTACACACATGTTTTTTAAGAATAATGGACTATTTCTTCTGTTTCTGTAACAAAGAATACGTTTTCTTAAATCATTGACACATCCCAACTTATCTTTCAGAGGATTTACCGAATATCCCTAAAGAACCGATTCTTCGTCCAGTATTCCAAAGTGGAGATCTATTTGTTCTTAACCTTCGGCAACACCGCATTCAGTACCATATATCCCAACATACCGGCAACAATCGTTCCCAGCAATACACCAAACTTCGCCTGGTTCAGCAGATCCGGATATTCTCCTGCAAAAGAAAGGTTGGCAATAAATAAAGATACCGTAAAGCCAATACCCCCCAACAAGGATACTCCGGCAACACTTCTCCAATTCATTCCCGAAGAGATTGAGGACAAACCACTCTTGACCGCCAGCCAGGTAAACAGAAAAATACC
>CAJMMY010000116.1 GCA_905214605.1 uncultured bacterium
TGGATATCGATGAGTCCTCGCTGCTCCAAACGGATGCGGTTCAAAAGTACGTCAGGATTCAAGCGCGGCCTCCTTTTTGTAGTAGCTGATAGTGCCGTCTTCGGCTACCGTGCAGAATCCGGCCGCCTGCGGAATGTCCAGCAACTCAATCTGGGCAGCATCATCGACCACCACAATGCGTTTGCCTGCATCTTTTTGTGGCTGTCGCAGAAGCTGGCAAATCATAGTCTCCTTGCCCTGCGGGATAGGCACGATCTCATACAGTTCTCCATTTGCAAAACAGAGGATCGCTGCCGGAAATTCTCCAACAGTGTGATATTCCACTTGATCTATAAAATCGAGCAGAACCCAGACGCAGCGGGATAAGTCTTTATCTGCGCCGTTTTGTGCTTCTTGATTTGCGTAGTAGCGACCATTCCTATCGCGGAAGACGCGTCCCTCTTTCAGCATATGGGCAAGCAAAGTTTTTGCCGTCGCTTCCTTTTCGGGGAAGAATCGGCAAAGCTGTTCCTCGGTCAGACCGGGGTACAGCGAGATGTTATGCAGCATTTCAGCGGCCTCCCGCTGATAGATCGCTGCGCGGTTTTTCAATACAATCACCATCCTTATTGCGCATTAATGACGCATAAAGACGTATTAGGTACTGTCGGCAGCATAGCCACAGGCCGCTAATACGCAATCAATACGCCCTACTGCGTATTAAACTTTTTATTGCGTAATCATTGCGTCAAGGCGGACGTATTACGGTCATCTGCAAAACCTCCCAAATCAGAAATTGCCCAAAACAAAAAGAGCCGTGCCTGAAAAAAGTCAGGTACGACTCTGGGGAAAATGTCCAACCTTTTTGGCTGAACCCTATTTTGAACATACTAATTGTAACACGCGGGATTATACACGTATATACAATCACTGCGCGGATGTTGTGCAGATGTAATGCAAGTGCAGCAAAAAACTTTCAAGGCAGTGCATCCGGCGCAATCTTGATTCTTTGGTGTACAGGCATTATAATGCAAAGGAAAGGAATCATCATTTTTATGGATAACCAATTATTGCAGATACAAAACAGAACCTGCCGCATCTACGGCACTGCCAGCGCCGAATACCTGCTGCTACAAATGGTGGATGAATATGACCTTGCAGGGATGGAACGAGAAGTTGAAGCCATACATCGGCAAACCGCACAACCATTTTTGCTGGCCGCTGTCCAAGTCGAGAATTGGAACGACGATTTGTCGCCTTGGCCTGCACCGCCCTTATGGGGCAAGCAGGGCTTTGGCGGCAGGGCAGGGGATACGCTTGCATGGCTGGCGCAGGCTGTGCCGAGCATCCGTCGGCAGTATTCTATAAAGGAAGACTGCAAAGTTGTTTTGGGCGGCTACTCGCTGGCAGGGCTGTTTGCACTGTGGGCGGCAACACAAACGAACGCGCTGTATGGCGTGGCGGCGGCTTCGCCGTCCGTGTGGTTTCCCGGCTGGCCAGAATACGAAGCGGCGCACCCTATCCAGGCGCAGCATGTTTACCTCAGCCTTGGTGACCGCGAGGAACATACCAAAAATCAGACGATGGCGGCAGTAGGCGATAACATCCGTACCCTGCACAGCGCCTTGATCCAGCGCGGCAAAGCCTGCACGCTGGAATGGAACACAGGCGGCCACTTCAAAGATGTCGACCCACGGACGGCAAGAGCATTTGCTTGGGTTATGGAAGGAAAATAATAAAGTGACGATTCTGATTGATGCCGATGGCTGCCCGGTGACGCATTCCCAATTCATGGCTCAGGTTCGTGTTGTTGGACAGCGGGAGCATGCAGCCTGCCGCCGCAATCCGTCCGTCCCGGATAATCACCGCACCGTCATGGAGCGGCGCCGGCTCAAAGAAAATATTCCGCAGCAGTTCACTGGACACAGTTGCATCAATGATGGTACCGGTGTTCATGTGCTCGCTCAGGTTGGTATCCCGCTCAAACACCATCAGCGCGCCGGTTTTGGACTGGGACATTGCGTCCACCGCCAGAACCGTTTGGGTAATGGCTACATCCGTATTCAGCGGCGCAGGCGTGGAAGAAAACAATCCCGTAATCTTACCGCTGCCCAACCGTTCCAGAATCCGGCGCAATTCCGGCTGGAAGATAATCACCACGGCAATCAAGCCAAGCTCCAACGCTTTCCGAATCAGGTAGTCCATCATGGTCAGTTTCAGTGCGCTGGACAGCCACAGCATCAGTACAAGGAACAAAATGCCCTTGGCAAGCCGGGTCGAGTGGGTTTTCCGCACCAGCTCCACGCCTTTATAAATGATGAACGCCATCAAAAGAATGTCCAAAACATCGGTAAACCGGATGGCTTTTAAGTTATTCAAAAGATATGAAAAAAATGTGCTGACACTTTCCATCTACTTGTCCTCAGCTGGTGGATTTTGGTGCCGCAGGATTGTTTCCCGCACGGGTCAAAATCCCACGGCACACTAATATAGTGTAATATTATAATACAAGAAACAGGGAATTGCAAACTCATTTTATGCAATTGGAAAGTTTTTTCACGCATTTCCGGAGAATCTCCGCCGCCTGTTCCATTTCCTCCGGAGTATTGAACGGGGAAACGCTGAACCGCACCGTCCCGGTTTCCCCGGTTCCCGCATTTTCATGGGCAATCGGCGCGCAATGCAGCCCTGCCCGCACCGCAACACCGGTATTGCCCAGTGCCTCGGCCAGATATTCCCCGTCAATTTGTCTGTGACGGACCGACAGTACTCCGCCCTGCCGGTCCGGATTCTCCGACAGAAACACCTCTAACCCGGGAATTTCCCCAATGCGTTCCCCGAATCGGTGAATCAGGTTTCCTTCCTCTGCTCCCAACAGTCCGCAGCCCCGCCGCTGAATCCATTGCATTCCCGCCAGTAGTCCTGCAATTCCCGCCACATTGTGGGTGCCCGCCTCCAAGCGATCGGGGAGAAAGTCGGGCATCTCCGGCTGCCGGGAGCCGGTGCCGCCGGCCATCAGCGGAATTCCCGTCTGCCCGCACAGCAGCAGCCCGGTTCCCTGCGGACCCAGCAAGCCCTTATGTCCGGGCATTGCCATAAATGCCGGTGCCAGTTGTTCAAAATCCAATTCCTGATTTCCCGCGCTTTGCGATGCGTCTATGATCAGCGGCACCCCGTTTTTCCGGCAGGACTCCGCAATGTCCTCAATGGGAGTCCGGTACCCAAACACATTGGACATGGTGGTGCAGACCGCAGCCTTTGCGCCGGGGAGCAAAGCCGCAAACTCCGCCGCCATTTTCTCCGGGGCAAACAGTTCCCGTCCCGCAACTCGAATCTCCGCACCCAACAGATGCAGCGGGCGCATCACGGAATTGTGTTCATAGCCGGAAACAACCACCCGGTCTCCGGCTTGAATCAAGCTGCGAATTGCAATGTTCAGACCGTGGGTGGCATTCATGGTGAAAACCACCTGCTCCGGCTGGGACACATGAAACAGCTCCGCCGCGGTGCACCGGCAGCGAAATGCCGTTTCCGCCGCAAGCATGGCGGGGCGATGCCCTCCCCTGCCAGGACTGGCCATGGTTTCCATAGCCTGCAGCACCGCCTGACGCACCTCCGGCGGTTTCTGCAGCGTAGTCGCCGCTGCGTCCAGATAAATCATAGGGGCACCTCGGTCAGATTTCCCGCCTCGTCCCAGGCAAATACCTTTCCGTAGGCGATGCCGTTTCGTTTCAGCGCCTCCAACGCCTGCTCCCGTTTCCGCCGGGGCAGACGCACACCGTAAGAACAGCCGCTGCCGGACACAGCCTGCGGCGCTTTCATCACCGACGCCGCAATGCCCAGCCGCTCCAACACTCGCTGGGCTCGTTGGGCATAGGTCAGCGAGCGGCACATAATCAAATCGTACTGCATAACAAAAACCCCTTCCGCATTTGCAGCCGGTCATTCCGAACCGCTACAACTTATCCTATGCAGAAAGGGTTTTTCTGTTTATAAAATTATTCTGCTTTCTTCTCCAACAGCGCCACAGCATGAACCGCCATGCCCTCGCCGCTGCCGGTAAAGCCAAGGCCCTCCTCCGTGGTGGCCTTTACGCTGACCTGGTCCACGTCCAAGCCCGCTGCCCGGGCCAGATTTTCCCGCATTTGCTGTTTATGGGGCGACAGTTTCGGTGCCTGCGCCAAAATGGTTGCATCCACGTTGCAG
>CAJMMY010000117.1 GCA_905214605.1 uncultured bacterium
ACCCACAGCTCTTGGTGAAAGCCATAAAAGAGTATCGCAGAACAGCAAATATCCCAAGGGGAGAATACAACTTGTCTGATTTGCTGAAATGAGTTTGGAGTCATTTTAATACATTGGCTGTGGTTCAACTGGTCATCAGGAGATAAATAATCGTTTGCAAAAAACAGAATAGAATCATCCGTGATACCTCGCTGGAAAACCAGCGGGGTATTTTTTACCGAATCAGATCGCAAGAACACTGAAAATCAAAACGGACAGTATGGAGAATGGAAAGCGCAGGAGTTTCATTTTCCGATTGAACTGTCTGGCAAGTCTCCCTACCGCAAACTTTTGGGAATTACCTAAAAGAAATCCAGGATCTCATTTCTGAGGTCCTGGAACGAAATTATTTTTGCCTTTTCATCTGTCTGCTTAAAGAGGAGTGGCTTGTATACAAGTGTGTCTTCCGTCTTTTTTCGATGATTGAATTTCAAAAATCAATCATATGCGTTCAGAATCAAGCTGAGAAATTCGCGTTTGGCGGGGGAGCCGGTGATGCTTTTTCGATAGCAGAGGTTGATGGGGAGAATAAACGGGTCGTCATCCAAATGCAGTACACGGATACGATTCAAATCGGCGTCTGTAATTTCCGGTTCAATGGTACGGGCAACCAGTTTCGGGTTGTTTGCGACCAAATCGATGGTTTGGCGGGGGCGGTTACATTCGTATACAATGCTTAGTTTTGCATTGTGTTTCTCAAACAGCTGTTCCGTGTAAATTCGCGGCCAACTGTATTTATCCGGAGCTACGAAGGGCTGTGCGGAGAGTTCCGAAACGGATATACGTCCTTTTTCTGCCAAAGGATGGTCCTTATTGACAATAATAACTTGCTGTACGGAATCTAAAGTCCTATATTCCAACGCGTCTTTTCGGAATTGTCCATAGATAACAGCAAAGTCAGCTTCTCCATCGATAACAGCATCTGCACAATTCTTGGAATAGCTTTCCATTAAATTGACTGTGAAGTTTTCATTTCCGTTAATGAACAAGCGCTGCAGTTTTGTGGGCAGACGCACAATAATGCTGTCTGTGACGGCAATGGTCAGAGACGTTACGTTTGATTGTCTTTCCGTGTAGTGTTTTTTCAGCAAATCAAAATGATGCGCAATGATTTCGGCTTCATTCCGGAAAAAAACACCCTCTTCGGTCAACACAAGACCGTTGGACTTTCGGTAAAACAAATCGCAGGAAAGTTCTTCTTCCAACCGCCGCATAGATACGCTGAGCCCTTGCTGGGTTATATGCAGATTGTCCGCTGCAGTTATCATTTTGCCCGTTTTGCAGATTTCCAAGAAATAATAAATTTGGTTAATGTCCACTATATTGCTCCTTTCCTCAGCGTATATAAAAATGGCTGCCATTGCTGTTTACAACCAAGACAGCCAACTTGAAATCAATGTCATGGTATACCTCAACAAATGTTTTCGCAAACAACTGAGAGTTTTAAGCCACAACAGATATTTTCTTAACAAACTATTTGTTTCAAAAATAACAAGAAATCGTATTGAATCAAACTACTTGTTAAAAATGAAACGAACTGCTTGTTGTAGTTTTTTTGTTAACAGTATATCATACAACCATGAAAAATGAAAAGAAAAAAGACAAATTTTCAGATGTTTTGACGTTGAATAAAATTGGAACGGCAGATAAGCGAAAAAGGAGATTTGTCCGAAAATATAAAACGGAGAGGAGAATAGGACAATGGAGTTTAAGAATGTCAAATTCGAAAAGAAAGGCGCAGTCGGTTATATCACGCTGAATAATCCGGAAAAGCGGAATCCAATCAACATCGATACCCACCAGGAACTGCGGGAATGTTTTGATTTGTGCGATTACGACGATGAAATCCGGGCCGTGGTGATTCGCGGTGCAGGTGGCAACTTTAGCGCAGGCGGAGATTTGAATGCCATGAAAGCCAGAATTGATGCCGGCGTTCGCGGCACACGCAAAGTTTGCAGGGTTGGTGCGGAAACGAACTTGCGGCTGCTGAATGTGAAAAAGCCTGTGATTGCTTGGATTGAAGGCGCTATTACCGGTGCAGGAATCTCCCTTGCGTTGTGCTGCGATTTTCAGATTATTTCGGAAACTTCGAAATGCGCGTTTTCTTTTGTCAATATCGGCTTTGTACCGGATTCCGGTGCGGCTTGTCTGGTAACGCATGCAGTTGGAACAACGCGGGCAAAAGACCTTTTGATGTCCGGACGGTTTTTCAGCGGGAAAGAGGCTGCGGCATGGGGTCTATTCACGGAGGCAGTTCCGGCGGAGCAGCTGGAAGAGCGGGTCAATGAATATGTAAAAAAATACAGTTCCGGACCGTCGGTTGCTTATGCCGGCATCAAGACTATGATTAACCGAGTACAGTACGCAGCGTATGCGGACGGAATGCAGGCAGAAATCGATGCGCAGGGAATGTGTGAGCTGACGGAGGATTATCCGGAGGCTGTGACCGCATTTCTGGAGAAACGAAAACCGGTATTCCGGGGGAAATAAAAACGATACAACATACGGCATTAGCGCCGTAAAGAAATAGGTTATAGAAAGATTGGAGGTTCGAAAATGACTGCGACCGAGAAAAAGAAAGCGTCTTGGGTCAACATTGCGGTATTTTTTGGAATATATCTGTTCTTCCAGTTGATTCTTCCTGCACCGGAACCGATTACAAAAGCGGGTATGGGCGTTCTTGGATTCTTTTTTGGAACGTTGTATCTGTGGATTCGGGTTGACATCGGCTGGCCGAGTATTTTTGTTCTCGGATTGATTTGTTTTACCGGCGTGACCTCACCGGCAACGCTGTTTTCCAAAACCTGGGGCAATTCCATGGTCCCGTTTTTGGTGTGTGCGTTTTTACTGAACATGGTGCTTGCAGATACGGGATTGTCCAGACGCTTTGCGCTGTTCTTTATCACCCGGAAAGGAAACAAAGGGCGTCCATGGCGGCTGCTGACATTCTTCTTCCTTGCAGTGCTGCTGATGGGTTTGGTTTCTACCAGCTCGGCCATCACGGTGATGTTTATGGCCATTGCGGAAGAAATTTTCCATATGACCGGCTACAAAAAAGGAGACCGGCTTGTGGAGGCAATGATGATTGGCATTTTCTGGGTGGCTCAGGGGGCCATGGCATATACCCCGATTTCGCATGTGTTGATTCCCATGATTTTTGAATATATCAATGCTGATTTCGGGATTACGGTTTCCTATACCCGGTACACCATGGGATTTCTTCTTGCCGGCATAGGGTTCTTTATTGGTTGGATGCTGATTCTTCGATTTATCATTCGTCCGGATGTGGATAAACTGAAAGATTTGGACATTGATGCGCTGAAAGAATCGGTGCAGCCTTGGAGCAAGCAGGAAATCACGGCGCTGATTGTGTATGCAGCTGTAATCGTAATGTGGTGTTTCCCGGATATCATCGGTCTGATCCCCGGAATGCAAGGTGTGCCCGATTGGATGGGTTCCTTGGGCTCTGCGGCACCGGCGATGGTTGCAGTCGGTATTTTGGCGCTGATTCACTTTGACGGAAAGCCAATGCTTGATGTGAAAGACTGCTGCACCCGATTGCCTTGGGGCAATGTCTTTATGATGGCAACGGTTATGGGCATGGGATTTGTGTTCGGATTGGATACGGTCGGTGTGTCCTCATGGATTATGAAGATTGTGACCCCGTTGATGAGCGGATTGTCTCCCCATGTATTTGTTTTGGTTGTGATTATCTTCATTACGGTGATGACGGACTTTATCTCTAACACATTGTCGGCATCGATGTATGCAGTGATTATTCCCATCGCAATGACGGTTCCCGGTGTGAATCCGATTGTTGTTGCGTTGCTGATTGCAGCGGGCTGCAACAGTTCCTTTACATTCCCCAGCGGCTGCCCGGCAGCAAGCCTTGCCTCCGGCGGTGGTTGGACAAGGGTAGGATTCCAGATTCGCTACGGATTTATTGTGAATACATGGGCCATCATTATGTACTTTACATTGGCATATCCGGTGCTGATGAAACTATTTCCATATTAATTAAAATTCTAATAATCTTACGGATTGCAAGGAGGAAAAAATATGCAGAACTATTACCATCTCCTCACAGATGAGCAGAGAGAAATCCAGCAGATGGTCC
>CAJMMY010000118.1 GCA_905214605.1 uncultured bacterium
GGACCACCTGAGAAACGATAACACGCTCAGCACCATTAATAATAAAGGTACCGCCCTCGGTCATCAGGGGGAAATCGCCCATAAAGATTTCCTGTTCCTTCAGCTCACCGGTCTCTTTGTTGTGAAGACGAACATTCACCTTCAAAGGAGCAGCGTATGTGGCGTCCCGCGCTTTGCATTCCGCCTCGCTGTACTTCGGTTTCTCGTTCATGGAATAGTCCACGAAAGTCAATTCCAAATTGCCCGAATAATCGGTCACGGAATCCACGTCCTGGAACACCTCATGCAGACCTTCCTCGATGAACCACTTATAAGAGTTCTTCTGAACCTCGAGCAGGTTGGGCATATCCATGATTTCCTGTGTCCGGGCAAAAGACTTACGCAGCGTTTTGCCGTAATACACGTCATGTGGCATGGTCCTACACTCCTTTTTAATGAATTGCGAACACCCGGGTGGGTTGCTTGCTTTTTAGATTAGATATTGCATTTTCATGCAATTATGTTAAAATAATCGCTGTAAGAACCTTGGGGATAGTCTTGCTATGCCTAAGGATACGTAGCGTGTTATTTTATCATTTTAGATATATGTATGTCAAGTAATATTTTGTAAATTTGGGATTTTTCGGCGGGATATTGAATCTACCGCCGTTTTTTTATTGCAAAATGACCGGAAATTTTGCTTTTCAGGGCGATTTCATCGGTCGGGGCGCAATCAATCAAATTCTCTCGAAGGAGTGATTTTATGGACTTCCGGGTGTGGTTTGGAATTTTCCTGCTGTTTGTGGCGGCAATTTGTTTGCTGGCTTTTTCCGGCTGTATGTACCGGCCGCGGAACATTATTTTATGTACCACGCTGACCGTACTGGCATTGGGGATCCGGGTCTGGTGCCTGCCCCATGTCACCGGGGATTACCGGGATTTTCTCTCCGTCTGGATTCAATATTTCCGGGACCACGGCGGTGTGTTTGCGTTGAAGGATTCCATCGGAAATTATAATGTGCCGTACCTTTATTTTCTGGCGCTGTTTTCATACAGCAGCGTGGACGGGCTGTACCTCATCAAGCTGCTGTCCATTGCCTTTGACCTGCTGTTGGCATGGAGCAGCATGAAATTGGTCAGCCATTTCTACAACAGCATCGGCGTCCGGATTTTTACCTTCTTCGCAGTGCTCTTTCTCCCCACCGTCATTCTCAACGGCGCTTACTGGGGGCAATGCGACAGCATTTATGCCGCATTCGGAGTGCTCGCCCTGTACCTTGCATTCACAGACCGGCCCATCGGCTCCATGATTTGCTTTGCCGCGTCCTTTGCATTCAAGCTGCAAGCCGTGTTCCTGCTGCCCATCATCGCCGTGCTGTGGTATCGCCATCGATTCTCTCTGTGGCATGCCCTGATTTTCCCGGCAGCCTATTTTGTCATTGTGCTCCCGGCTGTTTTGATGGGCCGTCCCCTTTCGGACACATTGACTTTGTATCTGAATCAAACCGGCAGCATCGGCGGGGGCTTGAATTACAATTCTCCCTCTGTCTTTTCCTTCTTTTTGAGCAGCGCAGACCCGGTATTCTGGTCTCGGGTAGGCATTTTGGCAGCCTTTGCCGCCATGGTCATCATTCTGGTCTGGCTATACCGCAATCGCGGCAGTCTGCGGGACGAAGCGGTGCTCACCGCCGCGGTGCTGTTTGTGGTTGTGATTCCCTTTTTGCTGCCGCACATGCACGACCGGTACTTTTTCTGTGCCGACGTATTGAGCCTGATTTTTGCCGTCATCTTTCCTCGGCTCTGTTTTGTACCGGTGCTGTGTCAATTTGCCTCACTGCTGGGGTATCACGCCTATCTGAAAGGCCGGTATCTCTATCCCATGAGCTACGGCGCTACGGCATTGGCCATTGTCATTGTGGTGCTGATTGCCTGCATTTTGTATCAGCTGCCCGCACGAAAATTGAAGAAACACAGATAAAAAAAGATTCGGAACCCTCGTCGGATTCCGAATCTTTTTATTTATCCTTCTGCAGGCAACCCCTCGGCTTGCGCCGTCTGTTTCCCTTTCTGTATCCAGGTCATGCCGACCAGTACCAGGAAAATTCCCAGAATTTTCACCCAATGGAAATTTCCGTAGAAAAACCAGTCCAATGCCACGGAAATGCCCAAGTTTCCCGCCAACATCAGCACCGAGGAAATCAACGCGTTGGTCCGCAGGGTGCCAACAATTTGCGCCAACATCGACAGTAATCCGCAAATGCCGCCGCAGTAGACCCACCAAGGCGCAGACGCAATATGCCCCAATACCAGCTCGTTTTTGTTGCCCATCACAACAATTAAAATCAGAGACAGCACCGTTGCCTCCCCATAGTTAATCAGCGCGCCGTTTGCCGTGCCGAATACCCGTCCGGCTTTCACGTTGGTCATGCGGTTCATGGTATTCAGTAAGCCGGAAGCAAATGCAATCAGATAATACATCATTTTTCCCCTTCCTTAAACAAATGCCACCAGTACCACGCCCGCCAGCACCAGCAAATAGCCGGGCAATTCTTTTGCGGTAACACGGGTTACGGGCATTCCAAACATTCCAAACCGGTCCACCACAGCCGAGGCAATCAGTTGCCCTGCAATGGACAGCGCCGTACAAGCCGCCGCGCCGATTTTCATGGTGCACCAGCTGCCCGTCACCACCAAAGCGATTCCCATCAAGCCCACGCAGTACACATACCACGGCGCGCCACGGAAATGCAGCCGCTCCCGTTTGGCAGTCAAATAAGCCAGCAGCAGAACCATTCCCACGCCGTGTACAAAAAAGCTGACAGCAAACAAGCTGAAATAGTTGCCCAACTGCGCATTGACTGACAGCATCACGCCCTGCAAAATACCTGCAAGGAGCAAAAGACCACAGTAGACCAAGTTCGTTCCCCCTCAATCAATTTTTCCATTAACGAACAAAGTTCGTAAGCCATTATTAAAGCATAATACCGCCTGCAAGGCAAGCGTTTTCGGCCTCGCAGACGGTATTTTTTTCGTTATATTTTCCAATCAAGCCTGTTCCAGTTCAAAGGGATTCTCCGCAACCTCTTCCGGGGTAGCCAGATAGAGTTCATCAATGAACTGCACCTGAAAACTGCCGGGTGCCTGCACCTTGCTTTCTGCCCGTTTCCCGGCCAGATTATAGATGTTTGCCGCCGTCAGCGCTGCAATAAAGGGCTCTGCCGCGCAGGCATACACCGCCGTCACGCCGCCCAGAGAGCAGCCGGAGCCGGTGACCATCTCCATAAATTTGGAACCGCCGTGGGAATATGCCACGGTTTCGCCGTCGGTAATCAAATCCGTTTCTCCGGACACCGCCACCGCGCCGCCGGTGAATTTTGCCAGTGCCACAGCCGCCTGACGCGCTGCCGCCACTGTATCCGTGCTGTCCACACCCCGCACTGTAGAATCCGACGTGCCGCCGTCCAGTTTCCACAGTCCGGCCAGCGCAATGATTTCCGAGGCATTTCCACGAATCACAGAAGGCTTATATTCCCGGAAACAGCTGAGCAGCTTCGTCCGCATTTCCCCGATGCCGATTGCCACCGGGTCCAAAACCCACGGCTTGCCCAATGTATGGAGGGCTTTCGCCGTCCGCGGCAGCGTTTCCTCATAAATCGGCAGCAGAGTGCCCACATTGATATACGTTGCGCCGCCGACCTGCGCCACAAATTCGCCCTCGTCCGGCAAATACACCATCGCCGCAGAGCCGCCCACAGCCAGTTGGGCATTGGCCACAAAGTTAATGGTCACCGAGTTGGTGATAGACGGCGCCATGGGATTGGTTTCCCGCACTGTCCGCACAGCTTGTCTGATTTTTTCCTGCACTTCCGTTTTGCTGTACATAATTCATTTTCCTTTCTGCATCGCGGGCCGGTAGACAAAAAAAATGCTTGCCCCGCAAGGCAAGCATCTGCTTTTTCGTGATATTGCTTCCCTACGACAGTTTTAACTGACAGGTTCAAAGGGTCAGGTTTTAACCTTCTCAACCTTTCCGGTTTTCCGGAACGGTCCCCCCACAATCTGTGTATCTTTTACGAGCTCTACGCTATCACAGGGCTTTCGGAATGTCAAGGACTTTACCTTTTCTTTACATTAGATAG
>CAJMMY010000119.1 GCA_905214605.1 uncultured bacterium
GGAACTCCATGAGAACGTCGGTCATCTCGTTGCCGCGTTCGCCGCAGCCGATGTAAACCACGATGTCCACGTCAGACCATTTTGCCAGCTGATGCTGCACAACCGTTTTGCCGGAACCGAAGGGTCCGGGAACTGCGGCGGTGCCGCCCTTTGCAATGGGGAACAGAGTATCAATGATACGCTGTCCGGAGTTCATGGGACGGGAAGGCACGAATTTTTTAGCGTAAGGACGAGCCACACGGACGGGCCAACGCTGAATCATGGTCAGCTCGTGTTCCTTGCCCTTTTCGTCTTTCACTACGGCAACCACTTCGTCCACAGTGTGCTCGCCGGGGAGAATCTTCTCCACGGTGCCGGACACGCCGTTGGGCACCATAATCTTATGCAGAATGGCCGTGGTTTCCTGAACAGTACCCAGAACATCGCCGGCCTTTACCGTATCGCCGACCTTTGCCACTGCCACGAAGTCCCACTTCTTGGTGCGGTTCAGTGCGGGCACGTCCATGCCTCTTGCGATAACGTCGCCTGCAATGGCCTTGATTTCCGGCAGGGGGCGCTGAATACCGTCATAAATGTTATCCAGCATACCGGGTCCCAATTCCACGGAAAGGGGCATGCCCATAGCCTCAACCTTTGCGCCGGGGCCAATGCCGGAAGTTTCCTCATAAACCTGAATGGACGCATTTTCACCGGTCATATTCAGGATTTCACCGACCAGACGCTGCTCACCTACACGCACCACGTCTGACACGTTTGCGTCAGCCATGCCGCTTGCCACGACCAGCGGGCCGGAAACTTTTACTATCGTTCCGCTCATTTATTTACCTTCCTTCTTAAAGGATGTCCGAGCCAACAGCGCGTTCCACTGCTGCCTTCAGAGCCGACTGGCCCAGACCCAGGGAACCCTCTCTTCCGGGAATCAGAATGATTGCCGGTGTTGGTTTGTCCTTGAATTTATCGATTTCCCGCGCCAGAGGTTCCGCCAGATTTTCTTCCAGATAAATGATGGCGTATTCGTCCTCCGCCTCGCGGGTCAGATGCCGCAGAGTTTCCTTTGCCTCTGCCGCATTGTCCACGGGGAACGCGTCCAAGCCCAGAGCTTTAAAGCCCATAACGGTTTCGCGTCCGCCCATCACAGCAATTTTAAGCATTTACATCACGCAGCCTTTCCCGGATGACACTGGGGTCGATGCCTGCCAGACGTCCGGTCAGAATCATACGCACCGCAGTAATTTCCGCTTCCACCATGGCCAGATACTGCACCACCGGTTCGCTGCCGAAACTGACCAGCTTTGCGCTGCCCAGATAAGCCGTTACCGCGTTGTCGCAATCCAGCTCAAAGCGCGTCATGGAGCCGCCCTTCATGGCCTCGGTACCGGATACGGCTGCCGTTTCCAGAACCGTTGCATGGAACAGTGCCGTCAGACCGTCGCCGCTGGCGGTTGCCTGCACCAGTGCGTCCACCGACACACTGCCGCCGGGCACCAATGCCTGCATCAGGAAGTCCTGTCCGTGGTGCATCCGCACCGTACGGACCGCCGCCCGCAGGTTGGCCGAATCAATCAGCACCTCCACATAACCCTTCAGATACTTGCTGCCCACAGCTTCCGCCAGTTCATGGAGCTGTGCAAAATATGCACGGTCCAGAACAAAATCAGCCGTCTGGGGGTTGCCGGTTTTCGCCAGAATACTCCGCGCCTCCTGCATGGCAGCAGCCAGCTTTTGGGGCACATCGGAATAACTGTCTTCTTCCAGCGCATGCACAATGGTTTCTGCGGGAATGCTGCCGGCTGCGCTGAGCAGATGCTCACCATCGGTGCCCATCGCCGCAGCCTTCAGCGCTGTTTTCGCATTGTGATAATCATATTTGAGTCGGAACACATCGACAAGCTCCGGATTCGGTGCCATGCGGCTGATTTCTTCGTAGATCCCAGCCCGGTGAGCGCCCAATGCAGCGTCCACGCCTTTGGCGTCCATTCCGGACATATCCTCGTATCCGCAGTCCGTCAGCAGCTTTGCCGTATCGGCATAGCTGGGGGCTGCGAGCATACGGTCCATACGGTCCCGGTCAAGCATTTTCGATTCTCTGGCCCGCAGCATCGCTGTCAGTCCCAGATAATCCACATCTTTAACTTTTGGCACTTTCTTACCTCCTCGCCGGGAAAATATCCTGCTCAAGGGGCCGCAATTCAGCCCTCAAAGAGCACCCCCGCCACCGGAGCGGCGAGATCTCCGCGGACCAATTCCAACAGAATGTCCACGGTGCAGTTTACTTCCACATCACCCTGTTTCAGAATGAATCCGCCGGACATGGGCCGGGTTTCTTCTGCCAGAGTCAGTGCGCCGGGTTTTCCGGCAGCTGTCAGCGCTGCATTGGCCGCAGCAATGACCGCTGCGCCGCAGCGCTCCCGGTCGGTCTGATTCAGAATCAGCGTTTCACGACCGGTGGAAGCAGCCTGTCCGATCTGACGAACCAGAAATGCCACGTACTCTTCCTGAGGCATATTGACGATTTTTTCCTTGGCCAATTCAAATGCCTTGGAAACCATCTCCTGTTTCATGCCCAGAATATTCCGTTTGGCCTCCAGTTGTGCGGTGCGCTCAATGCGGGAGGCATGCTGCTCGTTTTCCTTTGCGCCGTCCTTCAAGATGGCTGCCGCAGCCTCCTGTGCCTGTTTTTCATAATCGGCGCGAATCTGTGCAATGCGCTCTTCGGATTCTTTCCGAACGACGGAATCTTCCGCCTCAGCGTCTGCGGCGATGCGGGCCGTGATTTTTTCAATTCCTTTCATAGCTGTACCGCCTTTCGAGCGATTACAGGTTGATCAGCATCAGCATGGAAGCCAGCAGAGACAAAATGGCGTAGAACTCAACGATACCGCAGAGGATCAGACCCTTGGACCAATCGTCCGGTTTCTTTGCCAGAATGTTAATGGAGCCGGCAGCCACGCGGCCCTGTGCGATTGCAGACAGCAGACCGCCGATTGCCATGGGCAGGCAAGCCACGAAGATGCGCATGCCTTCCTGAATGGTTGCGGGTGCAACGCCGCCCAGAATACCCATCTTGGTCAGAGCGAAGAACCAAACCACCATGCCGTACAGACCCTGCGTACCGGGCAGCAGCTGCAGAACCATGACTTTACCGGATTTGCTGGGATCTTCACTCAGCAGACCGGCGCCCGCTTCACCGGCAATACCGGTACCTTTTGCAGAACCAACGCAGGAAAGTCCAACTGCCAGACCAGCGCCCAGCATAGCCATTGCAAGACCACCAAATGCTTCAAAGAAACTCATTTTTAATATCCTCCTTATTCGTTTACAATGTCGTAGTATGTAGTATCAGTGCGCAGGGGAACAAATTTTTTGCCGCCGTCTTCGTAGAACCGTCCGAAGAATTCCAGACACTGCAGACGCATATCGTGCACATAGCAGCCCAACAGGTTCAAGCCGAAGTTGATGGCGTTGCCAATCAGGGAAATCAGAATGAATGCGACGATACTGCCGGTCATAGCGCCCAGCTGGTTAAACACCTGAGCCGTTACGGCACCGGACAGCATCAGAGCCATCAGACGGGAGTAGGACAGAATATCGCTGAAATAACCGGTAATGTTGTTATACAGCGAGCCGAAAATGCCCATCACTTTTCCCATAATGCCTTCCTTGCCGTAACCCTGGGTCAGAACGATCAGGACCACGATAGCAATCAGTGCCGGTTTGATGGCGCCCATTGCAAGGCCAACACCCAGAATGATAAAAATCACGTACCAAGTGACTTCGCCGCAAATGGCGGACATCACTTCGCCCCGTTTGATCTTCATCATAATGCTTGCCGCCATACCAGTGAAGATCTGCGCCAGACCCAGTGCCAGAGCACCGATCAGAACGGGCATTGCGTCGTTCAACGGATTGAACAATGCCGGCAGCGCCGTCAACGTGGTATTGGGGTTAATCAGCTTTGCAATCTGGGGAATGAAGTCTCCGAAGAATCCGCCGGTCACCGCGCCCCAGATGGTTGCGGAAATGCCGCACCAGAAGAACAATTCAAAGAATTCACGGTTTCTCGGTTTCTTCAACTTCAGCACCACGGCACAGCCGATAATCATCAGCAAACC
>CAJMMY010000120.1 GCA_905214605.1 uncultured bacterium
GCGGAACAGGCTTGCAAGCTGCGTGATCATAAAGACCGCATCCTCATATCGTTCCCCCTCGATCATCCACACAATGGAATCCAATGTATTATATAAGAAATGTGGATTGATCTGCGACTGCAGCGCATCTAACTCACTTTTTCTCTTTTCTTCCTGCTCAGTCATGCGCCATGAACTCCTGTCTTTCAATTTTGTCTTATCATATCACAATTTTTCCAATTCGTTAAGTAGTAAAGAAAAAATTCACATTTCCTTTCGTTTTTCTTAAAAAATCAGGGATTCTACTCTCAGTAGAATTCCTCTTTTGAGCCGTAGAGCCGCACTTTCAAAGAGTCTCTAGCTTTTTGAGGGCAAAGACGGTATGATAGATGCATCATTTTTGACCTGCACACCAAGAAGGAGGAACTAATATGACAATGCCCTATCAGATCATCACCGACTCTTCCTGTGACCTTCCGCAGGAGCTGGCGGACAGCTACGGTGTGGAATTCGTCTGGGTAGGCGGCTACCGGAAAAACAGCAAAATCGTTTGGGTAACCGGCGAAAGATCCGACTATTATCCTTGGGCGCAGGGCGAGCCCAGCTACAACGATGAAGACGGTACGCCGGAGAACTTCCTGCTGCTGTGGAAACGAAACGGTGTCTGGACGTATAACGACAGCCGGGATAACCCCGCTGCGGTATTCCCCAAGGCATACGGCGGAAAAATCGCATACATTCTGGAAACTGTTGAATAATCCCCAAAGGGCTGCAGCAAATCGCTGCAGCCCATTGTTTTGCTTGGGGGATTCCATCAGAAAAAGGGAGAGAGCTTTCCGATTGCTCTCTCCCTTGATGATTTTGTTTTTATATTAGGACAGCAGCAGCTTATCGTCTGCCTCGTCGGAGCCGCTGGCTTTGCTGAACAGATTCAGCAGCTGCTCCACGGTGAGTTTCTTTTTCTCCTCACCGGAAACATCTACCGCAATGCGGCCGTTATACATCATAATCAGCCGGTTGCCGAGGGCAATGGCGTCGCGCATGTTGTGGGTAATCATCAGAGTTGTCAGATGGTCCCGCTGCACAATTCGCTCCGTGGCGTCCAGCACCTTAGCGGCGGTTTTCGGGTCCAATGCCGCGGTGTGCTCATCCAACAGCAGCAGTTTCGGTTTCTGCAGCGTTGCCATCAGCAGAGTCAATGCCTGACGCTGACCGCCGGACAGCAGACCCACCTTGGAGGTCAGCCGATTTTCCAGACCCAAATCCAGAATTTTCAGCATTTCCTTGTACTCTTCCCGCTCACCCTTGGTGATGCCCGGGCGGAGGGTGCGCTTCTGACCCCGGCGCATCGCCAATGCCAGATTTTCCTCAATCTGCATGGAGGCAGCCGTACCCATCATCGGGTCCTGAAACACGCGGCCCACATATTTTGCCCGCTTGTATTCCGGCAGCTTGGTTACGTCCTCGCCGCCGATGGAGATGGTGCCCTCGTCTACCTGCCACACACCGGCTACGGCGTTCAGCAGGGTGGATTTACCGGCGCCGTTGCCGCCGATGACGGTGCAGAAATCACCGTCGTTCAAATGCAGGGACAGACCGTTCAGCGCGGTTTTTTCGTTGATGGTACCTGCGTTAAAGGTTTTGTAGATATTCTGAATGTCAAGCATTGCTCTTTTCCCCTCTCTTCACAGGTTTTGCAAAAAATTTGCTCTTCCAGTACGGCATTGCCAGGAACACAGCCACCACCACGGCGCTGAGGAGCTTCAGATAGTTGGGGTTCAGACCCAATGCCAGAACCGCCTGCATCACGATGTAGTAAATGATTGCGCCGATGGACACGCTGAGTAGTTTCAGCGCGAAGTTGTGGAACACTTTGCTCAGCAGCACATCGCCGATAATCACGGCAGCCAGACCGATGACGATGGCGCCGCGGCCCACGTTGATTTCGTTGGCGCCGTTGTACTGTGCCAGCAGCGCGCCGGACAGAGCCACCAGACCGTTGGATATCATCAGACCCAGTACCTTATTGAAATCGGTGTTGATGCCCTGCGCCCGGGACATATTCACGTTGGCACCGGTTGCACGGATAGAGCAGCCCCGTTCCGTGCCGAAGAACCAATACAGAACGGCGATAATGGCCACCGTAAACACGCCCACCACAAAAATGGGGTGACGGTAGAACGGCAGCTTTCCCTTTGCCACTTCCTGCACAAAACGCAGAGAAACCAACAGCTTGTTCAGCACGGCGGGGGTGGTTACGCTGATTGCCACACTGGCTTTCATGCCCATAATGGCCATATTGACAGACCAAAGGCTCAGCTGCGTCAGAATACCGGCCAGAATGGCGGGAATGCCGCAAACCGTATGGAGCAGACCGGTGACCAAACCGGCCAGCATACCGGCCAGCATCGCCAACAGCATGGCCAGCCACAGATTGGTGCCGCTGCCGAACAACACAGCAAATACCGCACCGCCGGTGCAGAAAGAGCCGTCCACGGTCAAGTCTGCAACGTCCAGAATTTTGTAGGTAATGTATACGCCAATGGCCATAATGCCCCAGATTAAACCCTGGGAAACTGCACCGGGCAATGCGTTAATGAATCCTATCATGGGATTTTCCTCTCAATTCATAAAGTATTTAGCAGAAAACAGCGGAAAAAGGTAGGGCCTTTTTCCGCTGTTATGAGATTGTTGGAATCTGAAATTACTCCGCAGCAATGGCCTCGTAGCCCTCAGGAGGCGTGATACCCAGTGCCTCGCAGGTGTCTGCGTTGTACTTCTTGGTGGTCTGGGGCGCGTACTCAATGGGCATTTCGGAAACGTCAGCCTCACCGGTGAGAATCTTCACTGCCATCTTGCCGGTGGCAACGCCCAAATCGTAGTAGCTGATGGATAGGGTTGCAACGCCGCAGCCGCCGCAGATGCCCTCTTCGCCGGCGAACACGGGAATTTTGCCGTGGCAGATGTTGTCCACAATGCCGGTGTTGTTTGCAATGGTGTTATCGGTGGGAACGTACAGCACGTCGCTGTTGTCCACAGCGTTCTGGGTCACAGATGCCATATCGTTGGTATCGGAGAAGGGGTACTGGGTGCAGGTGTAGCCCAGATCCTCCAGGTAGCCCTGAATGGTGTCTACCTGATATTTGCTGTTTGCCTCAGCGGAGCAGTACAGCAGACCCACGGTCTTTGCATCGGGGCACCACTCGTGAATCATATCTGCCTGCTGATCCAGAGGAGCCAGATCAGAAGTACCGGATACGTTGGTACCCACAGTGCCGGTGAAGTTATCAATGCTCAGCGCCACGCCGTACTCGGTCACTGCGGTGCCCAGAACGGGAATATCACCGGTTGCGGAGGCGGCTGCCTGCAGTGCGGGGGTTGCGTTTGCCAGCATCAGATCCACGCCCTCGGAAACAAAGCCGTTGACAATGGTGGCGCAGGTTGCGGAATCGCCGGCTGCGTTCTGCTCATCGAACTGCACCTTATCGCCCAGAGCCTCCACCAGAGCGTCTTTAAAGCCCTGGGTTGCAGCGTCCAGTGCCACGTGGGGCGCCAGCTGGCAGATGCCGACCAGATAAGTTTCCTCGTCCTCGGGTGCGGGGGTTGTTTCTGCTGCGGAATTATTGCCGCAGGCTGCCAGAGACAGGGTCATTGCGGCTGCACAAGTCAGTGCCATCAATTTCTTTTTCATTGCGCATTCTCCTATTTTTCGATTACTTTTATCCTCATGTTTTTTCTTGGATTGTTTTGGAGTATATCACTTTAAATCCATAAAGTCAACAACAAAAATGACAGACATCACCCGTTATACGCAGAAAAAACTATTCAAATTGCCGATAAAATCCGCGGAAAGGGAAAATACGGCAAAATCGGCGCTGAAATGCGCAAAAATCGCAGGAAAATACGGAGAAATAAAAATAACCGGTCATTCCCGCGGGAATGACCGGTTGATGCGCGAATTTCAGATGGAGTCAGCCGGAACTCAAGCCAGAGCAGCGGTGATGATGGACATCTGGTAAACTTCCTCAGCGTCGCAGCCGCGGCTCAGGTCGTTGATGGGAGCGTTCAGACCCTGCAGGATGGGGCCGTAAGCGTCGAAGTTACCCATGCGCTGGCAGA
>CAJMMY010000121.1 GCA_905214605.1 uncultured bacterium
TCCGTCCCATTGAAGGTCAGATTGACGACCTGATTGGAGAAATCCAGAAACGGATTGCCGTGGGCGAGCGGACCTTGGTGACAACTCTTACGAAGAAAATGGCAGAGGATTTGTCTGCATTCCTCATCGGCGCGGGAATTAAAACCCGGTATTTGCACCACGATATTACAGCCACGGAGCGTATGGAAATCATTCGCGATTTGCGGCTTGGAAACTTTGATGTTCTGGTGGGCATCAACCTGCTGCGGGAAGGCTTGGATATTCCGGAGGTATCTTTGGTGGCAATCATTGATGCGGATAAAGAGGGCTTTTTGCGCAGCACAACCAGTTTGATTCAGACCATCGGCCGGGCGGCGCGAAATGCCAACGGCACGGTGATTATGTATGCGGACCGGGTAACGCCTTCTATGCGGGCGGCCATTGATGAAACCGAACGCAGAAGAGAAAAACAAGATGCATATAATAAAGCAAACGGAATTATTCCGAAAACAATCATCAAAGGTGTTCGCGATGTTCTGGAAATTTCCCAGGACGTGGACAGCGCTGCGGTCAGCAAGCGGGCGGACGGCATCAAGATGACCGAAAAGGAACGGAAGAAAGAAATCGAGCGATTGGAGCAGGCGATGGCCAAGGCCTCCAAGATGCTGGAATTTGAATACGCGGCAGTTCTCCGTGACCGGATTATTGAGCTGCGTGGGGAGAGCGGAAAATGAGTAAATTTATGATATTGGACGGCAACAGCATCATCAACCGGGCTTATTACGGGGTTCGGCCGCTGAATGCCCCGGACGGAACGCCCACCAACGCGGTGTTTGGATTCGTGAACATTCTGCAGCGGTTGGTTGATAGCTATCAGCCGGACGCATTGGCAGTGGCTTTTGACGTGCATGCGCCTACATTCCGTCACGAGCAGTTTGACGGATATAAGGCCAAACGGAAAGGTATGCCGGAGGATTTGGCGGCGCAAATGCCGGTATTGAAGGAATTGCTGGATACCATGCAGATTCACCGGTATGAATGCCCCGGATATGAGGCAGACGATATTCTAGGCACTGCCGGACGGATTTGCGAGACGCAGGGCATCGAGTGCTTGATTGTCACCGGTGATAAGGATTCCTTCCAGCTGATTACGGATACGACCCATATCATTCATATCAAAACCCGTATGGGGCAGACGGAAACCACGGACTATACCCGCGCGGTGTTTTGCGAAGAATACGGCTTTGAACCGCCGAAAATGGTGGATTTGAAGGCGCTGATGGGCGATGCCTCGGATAACATTCCCGGTGTGCCCGGCATCGGCGAGAAAACCGCCATGCAGCTGATTCAGAAATTCGGCTCGCTGGAGGGGGTGTATGAAAATCTGGAGTCTCCGGAAATCAAAGCCGGCGCCCGCAAAAAACTGACGGAGGGCAGAAAGTCCGCCCAACTGTCTTATGAATTGGCAACCATTACGCGGCAGGTGCCTTTGGAAATTTCCCCGGCGGAGTGCGCCTGGTCCGGCTTTGGCGAAAAAGACGGTCTTTATGCCTTGCTGAAACGATTGGGATTCCAGAAGTTTATTGACCGGTGGAACATTCAGCCGGCAGGCGAACCGGTAGAGAAAACCACGTTTTCCGGCGCCGGAGAGCGGGTGGATTTGCTGACGGCAGCAGATGTTGCTGCTGCGGCGCAGGCAATGAAAAACGGCTGCAGCGTGTGGTGCACAGATTTGGATTTGTGCGTCTTTTCCGTGCCGGAGGGGAACGCGTATGTGCTTTGCCGGGAAACCTATACCGATGCATACGAAGACGCGCTGCGGCAATTGTTCGCTGCGGAGCTCCCAAAAACCGGCCATAACATTAAGGATTTGCAGACAAAGCTGTTGGCATACGGCATTGAGCCTCTGGGCTGGCAGTTTGATACGGCATTGGCGGCATATCTGTTGGATGCAACAGCCAGCGGCTATGAGTTGGATTGGCTTTGCCAGAAATATTGCGGCTTTGATTTGACCCTTTCCGGGCAGACGGAAGAGCAGATGTCTCTGCTTGCGGAGTCGAAAGACCTTGCGGGCGATGCCATGCAGAATGCTGCGGCGGTGGGTCGATTGGAACCGGCTTTGCGGCGGAAATTGACGGAATTCCAAATGGATTCCTTGTATTTTGATGTGGAGCTGCCGCTGTGCGGCGTTTTGGCGCACATGGAGCGGGCAGGGGTACTGATTGACCGGCAAGCTCTTGCGCAATACGGCGAGGAATTGGCAGATACCATTGATTTGCTCCAAAACCGTATTTATCAGCTTGCCGGTGAGGAGTTCAATATCAACTCTCCGAAACAGCTGGGCAACATTCTGTTTGACAAGCTGATGCTCCCGGCGGGAAAGAAAACCAAAACCGGTTGGAGCACCAATGCAGACGTATTGGAGAAGCTCCGGGGCAAGCACCTCATTATTCAGGAGGTTTTGGATTACCGCACGGTGACCAAACTGAAATCCACCTATGCCGACGGCTTGCTGAAAGTCATTTCCGAAGACGGTCGGATTCATTCCAACTTTACCATGACGGTTACGGCAACGGGGCGGCTTTCCTCTGTGGAGCCGAATCTGCAGAATATTCCGGTGCGAAAGGAAGAGGGCAGCCAGATTCGCAGAATGTTTGTGGCAGCTCCGGGCAACGTACTGGTTGACGCGGATTACAGCCAAATCGAGCTGCGGCTGCTGGCACATATTTCTGGAGACGAGACCATGCAGAATGCGTTCCGCAATGGAGAGGATATTCACGCGGTGACAGCGTCTCAGGTATTCGGTGTGCCTTTGACGGAGGTCACACCGGCCATGCGTTCCCATGCAAAAGCGGTGAACTTCGGAATTGTGTACGGAATTTCCGCATTCTCTCTGGCGCAGGATATCGGTGTGTTCCAGAAAGAGGCAAAAGCCTATATCGACGCATATTTTGGAAAATACCACGGTGTGCAGGAATATATGACGGCCATCATTGAGCAGGCAAAGCGGGACGGATATGTTTCCACGATTTTCGGACGTCGGCGGTATTTGCCGGAGCTGAAGGTTTCCAATTTCAATACCCGCAATTTCGGCGAACGGGTCGCCCGGAATATGCCCATTCAGGGGTCGGCAGCGGATATTATGAAATTGGCCATGGTCCGGGTGGAGCAGCGGCTGCATGCAGAGGGCCTTTCCGGTAAGCTGATTTTGCAGGTGCACGATGAACTGATTGTAGAGTGCCCGGAGGCGGAGGCGGCGCAGACTGCGGAGTTGCTGAAACAGGAAATGGAACAGGTGGTTCAGCTGCAGGTGCCCTTGACGGTCGATGTCCACGTGGGACAAAACTGGATGGAGGCCAAAGCATGATTGCAGTTGTAGATGCAACCGAGGCCATGGTTCCGGCCATAGCAGCCATTGAGCAGGAGTGCTTTTCCGACCCGTGGACGCAGCAGGCGATTCAATCCCAGCTGACCGGACCGAATCATATTTTCCTTGCTGCGGTGGACGGAGAAACCGTAGCCGGATATGTGGGCCTGATGTATGTGATAGACGAGGGATATATTGCCAACGTGGCCGTAACCGCCGACTATCGCAGGCAGCATATTGCAGACCTGCTGATTGCGGAGTTGGTACGGCGGGGACAGGAATTGCATCTTGCGTTTCTGACCTTGGAAGTTCGGGCAAGCAACGAACCGGCGCAGGCGCTTTACCGTAAGCACGGCTTTGAAGTTGTGGGATTGCGGAAACGATATTACGAGAAACCCAGAGAGGACGCGCTCCTCATGACACTTTATTTGAAGGAAGAACGGACATGATTATTTTATCGGTAGAATCGTCTTGTGACGAAACGGCAGTGGCATTGGTAGAAGACGGCCGCCATCTGCTGACGGACCAGATTTTTTCTCAGGTCGACCTCCATAAGATTTACGGCGGCGTGGTGCCGGAGATTGCCTCCCGCTCCCATACGGAAGTCATCAGCATTTTGGCGGAGCGGGCCATTCAGGAGGCGGGAATTTCCCGCAGTGACATTGACGCCGTGGCCGTAACCTATGCGCCCGGCTTGATTGGCGCGCTTTTGGTGGGCGTCAGCTTTGCAAAGGCTGTGGC
>CAJMMY010000122.1 GCA_905214605.1 uncultured bacterium
GAAATTGTATTTTATTCCTGATCCCAGTTGTGCCAGACGTTCTGGACATCGTCGTTGTCCTCGAACATTTCCAGCATCTTGTTCAGGTTCTTCCGGTCGCCCTCATCGGTGACGGAAATGTAGTTCTGAGGAACCATTTCCACCTGTGCGGAAACGAACTGATAGCCTGCCTTCTCCAGTGCGTCGAACACCTGCTGGAATGCATCAGGGTCGGTGGTGACTTCGAACACTTCGCCGTCTTTCTCCACGTCATCCGCACCGGCTTCCAGTGCGTCCATCATCACTGCGTCTTCGTCCAGATCTTCGTCCTCATTGTTGATGACGATAACGCCCTTCTTATCGAAAGACCAGGAAACGCAGCCGGCTGCGCCCATGTTTCCGCCGTATTTATCGAAGAAATGACGCACATCACCGGCCGTACGGTTGCGGTTATCCGTCATAGTTTCCACGATAATTGCAACACCGCAGGGGCCGTAGCCTTCGTAGGTGATGCTTTCGTAATCATCTGTATTGCCGGCGCCCAGTGCCTTATCAATGGTTCTCTTGATATTATCGTTGGGCATGTTGGCTGCCTTTGCCTTGGCAATGACCTGTGCCAAAGAAGAGTTATTGGCCGGGTCGCCGCTGCCGCCCTGCTTTACCGCCACGATGATTTCGCGGGCGATTTTGGTAAAGGCCTGAGCGCGCTTTGCGTCTGCTGCGCCTTTGGTTTTCTGTATATTATGCCATTTGGAATGTCCTGACATGGTAATACCCCCTCTGGAAATTGCCCAGATATTTTACCACACATTGACACTCTATTGCAAGCCCTGATTCATTAAAAAAGCCGCGGTTTTGAGGAAAACCGCGGCTTTTTTCCTTAAAATCGCTCCCGGGGAATGAGAAGAACCTCTCCGGAGGGTGCAAAATCTCCCTCGGAATCATTCCATGCGCGAATCAATTCCACCGTGGAGCCGTATTTCCGGGCCAAATCCCACAAAGCGCCGCCGGATTGAATGACCGTCAGTGACGGACGATTCTGACAGCTGAGCTGTTCCTCGTCCAAGGTCAATCCCGTCAGACTCCGCAGGGTTCCCCACCGGGTAGTACGCAAATCTGCCTCTACCGTCAGCCGAACCTCTACGCCCCCGCCGGAAAGCACCGTATGCAAATCCAAGCACCGTACCCGCTCCGGCACACGTTCCCCCTCCGTCTCGCCGGCGGCAAACTGCACCTCCACGGTTTTGCTCAGACAGTCCGACACCCCTGCGGCATACTGAACACAAAGTTTCAGTTCCAGCCGAATGTACACCCCATCTGTCCGTACCGTGCAGGCACTCACCCGGCAAGCTGCAAGCTGTACGGATTCCACGTCGGATTTCCCGCCCATGTTTTCTCGCAGCGTTTCCCGCAGCGTCTCGGTATGGGTATCCAACCGCACCCGGTCCGTCCGATACTCCGGCGCGCAGGGATAGGCATTGCTGTACGCGTCGGCAATATAGGAAACCTCCCGCATGGACAGCGCTGCGGTCTGACACACGGCATGCAGCTCCATGGTCAAGCGGTCGCCGCTTTCTCCGTGATTCAGCTCATAATACACCCCCGTGGCCATCACACGGAATCGGGCATTGGGGGTAATCTCCTCGCTGTCCATCTCCATAATCTGCGAAAAGGGTGTGGTAAAGGACACCGATTCCAGTCGGAATGTGCTGTTGAGATAGGCCACATCGGAAACCACGCTGCCTTTGAGAATCATTTTGTTTCCCACGGTTTTCACATCGTCCATACGGAATTGCGCCCGCCGGCTGACGATTTCTCCGTCGGCTGCGGCACCGGACAGGGCAATTTCGTCCGTGACCACAAACGTCCGCTCGCACACCGACGGAATCATGCAGATTTGCGTAGTTGTCTGCCGCAGCTGAATGGGCGCCTCCGTGGTTTTTTCCACATCAGCGGAATAGCTGTATGTAGTGAACCCATAGCAAACCGTCTCCGCCTGTACCTCTGCCCGCACCAGAATTTTTCTGGGGTTGAGGATCCGCGCCTCCACCCCTGCAAGAGTCAACTCCGCAGCAGGCACACAGCTGTGGGAAATTTCCTCCGATTCTGCCAAAAGCTCCAACGGCAGCGCAAGGTGCAGCGCCCGAAAACCTGCTGCGCCGTCCGGAAGATACAGCACCGATACCTGCACCTCTCCCTGCAGCCGCAGTTTCCCGTCTTCCGCCTCTTTGCTCCGCAGCAGCACCACACCGTCGGCATCTGCAATGCGGCCGATGTCCGGCATTTTGTCCGGTACAATCATCTCCCCGGCAGTTTCCAAAGTCTGTGTGTCCGAAAAAACGGGTTCATACCCGGTGAATGTCTGTGTTTGCAGTGCAACGTCCATAATAGCCTCCTTATGTTCTGCCCGCTGGGGGATATTTCTGGCTTATCTTATGTTCGTTCCATCGGGGTTAGAACCGATTTCACGGTTTCATAAATTTCTGAATGAACTTTCCCAAAAATGACGGGAGCTTAATGATGCAGAATTTCATACCTTTCCCTCCTCATCTGCAACGGTTATACCAGATTCCCACGGAAATCAGGAGCACAGCCAACATAAACCACCAGAATCCCACCGGTAAAATCATGGCAAGCAGGATTACAACGCCGGCTGTGATGGCAATCAAACCAATGCCCTTTCGTGGATTTCGCCGTCTGCGCATAGAAAAACCGCCTTCCGCGTAAACGAATTCGTTACAGTATACGCAGAAGGCGGTGCAATTGTGCCTCAATTCAATTTTTCAATTCCCATTCTTTGTACTTCGATGCATCGGCGTACATCAGACGGTAAGACTGATAGCGTTTCGGGTGAATCTCTCCCCGCTCCACCGCGGCGCGAACCGCACAATCCGGCTCTTTCAGATGGGCGCAGTCCTGAAACCGGCATTGCCCCAAAAACGGCTCAAATTCCGGAAAATCATACTGCAGCTGACCGCAGCGAACCGGCTCCACTGCCTCCATATCAAAGCTGGCAAACCCCGGGGTGTCAATCAGGTATGTTCCCTCCCCCAAGTCAAACAGCTCCACATGGCGGGTGGTATGCCGTCCACGGCCCAGTTTATCACTCACTTCTCCCACACGGAGAGAAAACGCCGGATTCAGCGCATTGAGAATACTGCTCTTGCCCACACCGGAATCTCCCGTAAAGGCGCAGAGCTTTCCGGAAAGAATCCGCCGCAGGTCCTCGATGCCCTCGCCGGTTTCCGCGCTGACGGGCAGCACATGGAACCCAGTTTTGGCATAGATTTCCGGCAGCCGTTCCAGACGGCACAAATCCACTTTATTCACGCAGATGACCACGTCACAGCTGTTGTGAACCGCAATCACAGACAAGCGGTCCACCAAATAGGTATCCGTAACCGGAATGGCATCGGAAGTGATGCACACCAGGGTGTCAATATTGGCCACAGCAGGGCGGACAAAGGCGTTTTTTCGCGGCTGAATCTGTTCGATTCGGCCTTTTCCGGTGTTGTCCACGGAATACTCCACCAAATCGCCCACCAACGGGGAGCTACCCCGATGGCGCAGCTTTCCGCTGCCCCGGCACTCCACCAGACAGTCCGGCTCCTGCACATAATAGAACCCGCTCAGGGCTTTTACAATACGTCCGATCGGCATGCTTTAATCTCCGGTTTCCGTTCCGTCTCCGGCATTGTCCGGCTCCGGTGCCTCTTTAGGACCCTTGGACACCTGCAGATAGACCTTTGTTTTCTCTGCCACGGATTCTCCGCTGGACACACTCTGCCACACCACAATGCCTTCCCCGTACTGGTCATTATACACGGCGCTGCTGGTGCCGAAAGACAGACCCAGACTGGAAATCGTGTTCTTGGCATTGGATTCGGTCATGCCAATCAGATTCTTCATGGTGACGTAACGCACTTCCGGTCCGCTGCTGTAGGTCACATAGACCGTGGAGCCGCTGGCAAGGTTTTCCCCGGCGGCGGGGTTGGTGCTGGGTGCTGTGGGCCTGCTGCGGCTGGAAGAGGCTGCCGGGCGG
>CAJMMY010000123.1 GCA_905214605.1 uncultured bacterium
TTCGGATGGTGCATGAGGACGATGTGGAGTTTATCCGTATGCAGTTTACCGATATTTTTGGTCAGCTGAAGAACGTGGCCATTACGGCTTCTCAGATCGAGAAGGCGGTCAATAATGAGATCATGATCGACGGCAGCTCCATCGAGGGCTATGTGCGCATCCAGGAATCCGACCAGTACCTGCACCCCGATCTGGATACTTTTACGATTCTGCCCTGGCGTCCGCAGCATGCAAAGGTCGCTCGTCTGATTTGCGATGTGTACAACCCCGATGGTACTCCCTTTGTGGGCGACCCCCGCGGTATTCTGAAACGCGCTCTGCAGAGAGCTGCCGATATGGGCTTTGACGCATTCAACGTCGGCCCCGAGTGCGAGTTCTTCCTGTTCGAAACCGACGAGAACGGCCACCCCACCACCAAGACTGCCGATGAGGCTGGTTACTTCGATCTGGCTCCTCTGGACCACGGTTCCAACGTCCGTCGTGAGATCTGCCTGGCTCTGGAAAATATGGGCTTTGAAATTGAGGCATCTCACCACGAAGTGGCTGAGGGTCAGCACGAAATCGACTTCAAGTATGCCGACGCTCTGACCGCTGCCGATAACATTATGACCTTCAAGACCACCGTTAAGGTGTACGCACAGAAGAACGGTCTGCATGCAACCTTTATGCCCAAGCCCATTTTCGGCATCAACGGCTCCGGTATGCACGTGAACATGTCTCTGTTCAAAGACGGCAAGAACGTATTCTTCGACCCCAACGGCGAGAAACAGCTGTCTCCTCTGGCATACCAGTTCATCGCCGGCCTGTTGGCTCACGTGCAGAACTTCAGCGCACTGACCAACCCTCTGGTCAACTCTTACAAACGTCTGGTGCCCGGCTATGAGGCTCCCTGCTATCTGGCATGGTCCGCATCGAACCGCAGCGCACTGATTCGTATCCCCGCAGCCCGCGGCCAGTCCACCCGTGTGGAGCTGCGCTGCCCGGATCCCTCCTGCAACCCCTATCTGGCTCTGGCAGCCTGCCTGGCAGCCGGTCTGGACGGCATTGAGAAGAAGATGCAGCATCCTGCTGAAATCACCGAGAACATCTTTGCAATGGACCAGAAGACCCGCGAGGCAAACGGCATCGCATCTCTGCCCGGCACTTTGATTGACGCTGTCATCAACATGGAGAGCGATCCTCTGATTAAGGACGTTCTAGGCGAACATGCTTTCTCCCACTATGTGGAAGGCAAGCGCGCCGAGTGGGACGAGTACCGTACCAGCGTCAGCCAGTGGGAAATTGACAAGTACATGGTCAACTACTAATACTGCGCTGCGTAAAACGGCGTAATTCAATAGGGGGTATGGAGAATACCCCCTATTGGCATATTTAGATTCCGCGCTGCGGAACATATTGACGCACAGTTGGGAGGCAGGAAACATGGTGCGAACGGTTGTTGCATTTGAAAGCGATCGGGATTTGACCGCCATCGGCGACCTTTTGGAGAAAAACGGAATTTCCGTTCGTGTCCGGTGTCATTCGGGACTGGAAGCCATTCGCGCCATCAAGCAGATGGGCGGCGGCATTGTCATCGCCGGCTATAAGCTGTCCGATATGACCACGGAAAATATGGCCTTCCAAATCAAAAATGACGACGCCGCAGTTCTGATGGTTGCCAAGGGCACCAGTCTGGACATGGTGGAAAACGAAGATATTTACCGGATTCCGGCGCCGTTCCGCCCGGCGGAGCTGGTGGGGGCGGTGACCATGCTGGTGCAAATGGACCAGCATCGGTTCAAGCCCAGCGCCGCCCGCCGGTCCGATGATGAAAAACAGATGATTCAGCAGGCAAAGCAGCTTTTGATGGATCACGAACACTTTACGGAAGAACAGGCCCACCGCTATTTGCAGCGCAGAAGTATGGAAACCTCGCTGAAAATGGCCGAAGTGGCAAAACTGATTCTTGAATCCTACGCAGAATAATCCATAGAAAAAGGGGAGAGCCAAATGGAGAGTCAGCAGACCCTTTACGACGCCCGGTTTGAGCATGACGCCTGCGGTATCGGCGCAGTGGTCAACATCAAAGGGGTCAAGAACCACAAAACAGTAGACGATGCGTTAAGCATTGTGGAAAAATTAGAGCATCGCGCAGGCAAAGACGCCTCGGGAGAAACCGGTGATGGAGTCGGAATTATGCTACAGATTTCCCATTCCTTTTTCTCGGAGGTTGGCAAGGAGCTGAATTTGCATCTTGGCGGCGAGCGGGATTACGGAGTGGGAATGTTTTTCTTCCCCCAGAACACCCTGCACCGCAGCCGCTGCAAAAAGCTGTTTGAAATTATCGCAGAAAAGGAAAATCTGGAATTCCTCGGCTGGCGCGATGTGCCCACCTGCCCGGACATTCTGGGTCAGCGCGCCCGGGATTGCATGCCGTACATCTGTCAGGGCTTTGTAAAGCGCCCGGCAGACGTGAACCGCGGCATTGACTTTGACCGGAAATTGTACGTGGTGCGCCGTGAGTTCGAGCAGTCCGTGCAGGACACCTACGTGGCCTCTCTGTCCAGCCGTACCATTGTTTACAAGGGTATGTTCCTGGTGGGTCAGCTGCGCCGGTTCTATCCGGATTTGCAGGACGAACGCTACACCTCTGCGCTGGCACTGGTGCATTCCCGTTTCTCCACCAACACCACCCCCAGCTGGGAGCGGGCGCACCCCAACCGCATCATTCTCCACAACGGTGAAATCAACACCATTCGCGGCAACATCGACCGTATGCTGGCCCGCGAAGAAACCATGTACTCCCCGCTGCTGGAGGAGGATATGGAAAAGGTTCTGCCCGTTGTGAATACCGCCGGCTCCGACTCGGCAATGCTGGACAACACCTTGGAATTCCTGATGTACAGCGGCATGAGCCTGCCGAAAGCCGTGATGATGGCCATTCCGGAGCCTTGGCAGAAAAACCAGAATATGTCCCGGTCCAAGCGGGATATGTATCATTACTACGCCACCATGATGGAGCCCTGGGACGGCCCGGCAGCGGTGCTGTTCTCCGACGGCGATTTGGTGGGCGCTGTTCTGGACCGCAACGGTCTGCGTCCGGCACGGTACTATCTCACCGATGACGATACTCTGATTCTGTCCTCCGAGGTGGGCGTTTTGGACATTCCCCCGGAGCACATTGTCCGGAAATCCCGTCTGCGCCCCGGCCGTATGCTGCTGGTGGATACCGTGCAGGGCCGGCTGCTGGAAGACGATGAAATTAAAAACACCTTTGCCCACAGCCACCCCTACGGCGAATGGCTGGACCGGGAGCTGGTGCATTTGAGCGACCTGCCCCTGCCCAATCAGCGGGTGCCTTTCCACAGTCAGGAAATGCGGGACAAGCTGTACAAGGTGTTCGGTTATATCTACGAGGACGTGCGCACTTTGATTCTGCCCATGGCAAAAACCGGCGCAGAGCCCACCAACGCAATGGGCGCGGACATTCCTCTGGCCGTTTTGAGCGAAAAGCATCAGCCGCTGTTCAATTACTTCAAGCAGATGTTTGCACAGGTGACCAACCCGCCCATTGACTCCATTCGTGAGGAAATCGTGACGGATACCACCGTGTATGTAGGCTCCGACGGCAACCTGCTGCAGGATACCGCAGAAAACTGCCGCGTGCTGCAGATTGAAAACCCCATTCTGACCACCCAAGACTTGCAGAAAATCAAGTCTCTGAATATGCCCGGTCTGAAATCCCAGACCATTTCCCTGCTGTATTATAAAAATACCAGCTTGGAGCGGGCCATGAACCAGCTGTTCGTCAGCGTGGACAAGGCTTACCGCAACGGCGCCAATATCATCATTCTGTCCGACCGGGGCATTGATGAAAACCATACGGCCATTCCCTCTCTGCTGGCTGTGGCAGGTTTGGAGCAGTATCTGGTCCAGACGAAAAAGCGCACCGCCATTTCCGTGATTTTGGAAAGCGCAGAGCCCAGAGCCGTGCATCACTTCGCAACCCTGCTGGGTTACGGCGCCCGGGCCAT
>CAJMMY010000124.1 GCA_905214605.1 uncultured bacterium
TGTTTTTTTAGATACACTCCGGTGTCCGCCGGATTCTTTCCAGATTCAATGCAAACACCGCCGCAATTCCCAGCAGCAGCACCAACGTAACCGCTGCGCCCCCCTCCGGACCGAAGGCGCCGCCGTTGAGCCATGCTTGCTGCGGCGGAAACCGGGTTTGCAGCAGCGAAACCGACGGTGCATTTCCGGACACGCACACGCCGAACAGATTGCCTTGGGTGAAATTCCAAGCGGTATGCAATGCCGCAGCGCCCCAAAGATTGCCCCGCCATAGGAAATACAGTCCGGCGAGCACACCGAATAGGAACAAATTTCCCAGTGCCGGCGCCGAAATGCCGAAATTCAGCAAATGCATTGCGGAAAACATGACCGCGCTGCATAAAATACTCACCCAAACGCTGTTTTTTCGGGCAAGCGCAGTCATCAGATACCCTCGAAACATCAGTTCCTCGGAAAAGCCCTGCACACAATATCCCATAAAAATCAGCAGCAGCTTTCCCGTTGCCCCCGTGCCCGCGGTGACGGTTCCGCCGCCCAGCAGCGCAATCCCCACAGACAGCGACAGCATGGCAGCGCCCAGAAAAATGCCCATGCCGTATTCTTTCCAAAACGGCTTTTCCAATCCCGCCGCAGAAATCGGCCGCCGAGACGCAAACCGCAAACACAGCAAAATCACCGGAACCGCCCCCGCCGTGGAAATCAGCGCAAGAAACTCCTGCAGCCACGGCGGAACACCGCCGTATTGAAACATGGGGTCGATTGCGTCACCGTACTGCGCCTGATACCACTCCGGGAACCGACTTCCCAGACCGTTCACCGCCAGATAGCAAAGGCTTTGGATTGCCGTTTCCGCCGCAAAGCAAAGGGCAATCACCAGCAGAAACAGCAGCATTTCCGGCAGCGCTCCGCGGCCGCCGCCCTGCCCCCGCAAGCGTTCCAATTGCCTGGGCGTTACCAAATATCGGTCCACAAACAGTCCCTCCTTCCTCGGTTCTGATTTCATTGTACGATGCCCCATTCCAGGTTACAAGGAAATTTTATCCGTCCCGGAAATTTGACAAGGCATTTGCCCGGGAGTACAATCAGAAAAAACGGAAAAGGAAGTGGTTCCATGAAACAGAAAACCACCGCGCTGCTGATCAGTGCCGCCGGGTTGGGCACCCTTGCATTCGCCGTTGCCCCGGGCAGGGCAACACCGGGACAGAAAGCGCCTTTTTACGGCCGATATTTTGCCCATCGCGGACTGCACACCGGCAACAGTGCCGCACCGGAAAATTCCATCACCGCCTTTCGCATGGCCGCCAACGTGGGATACGGTGTAGAGTTAGACGTACACCTTACCGCCGACAATCAGGTGGTTGTGTTTCATGACAGCGATTTAAGCCGCATGACCGGCGTCGAGGGAAAGATTGAAGAGTTCACCTATGACCAGCTGCAGCAGCTCCGTCTGGACCATTCCGCCGAGATCATTCCCCTGCTGAAAGACGTGCTGCAGGTCATCGCCGGGTCCGGACCCATCATTCTGGAGCTGAAACCTGCGGGAAAGCAGCGGAGCGCCCTATGCCGATTGGTCTGCGACTTGCTGGAAGACTACCCGGGTGATGTGTGCGTGGAGAGTTTCGACCCCTTGGCGCTGAAATGGTTCCGCCGCCACGCACCGGAGTATCTCCGGGGGCAACTGGCAGCACCCCCTTGGGAGTATGACAAAACGGTTGCTCCCCCACTGGCATTTCTACTGGGCAACTGTCTGTGCAACTTCCTCAGCCGCCCCCAATTCATTGCCTACAAACTGGGGCATAAGCCCGCTGCGGTGCATCTGGCGGAAGCCATGGGTGCCATGACCGTCAGCTGGACCAGCACCTCTTTGAAAGATAAAAAATATCAGGACGCTATCATTTTTGAGCATTATCGCCCGGATTTGTTCCTTTAAACAGCCCGTAACCATGCAAAAAAGCCTTGAACGTGATTTGCGTTCAAGGCTTTTCCTTTTGATTCGTTCAGTCTTCTCTGGACCACATATAGCAATAGGCCTGCGCCCAAGAGCCGAAATGCTCCGTTTTGATCAGCCGCCGCACTTCTTCCTTGGAGTACCATGCCGCGTCGATTTCCTCGCCGGCGGTATCGTGGTGGCTGAAGTTTCCGGCAGCCGTACCGATGACGCAGGAGGTGGTTTCATTGGAAATGCCCACGGCACTGAACGCACCCTTCAGCACGTCCCGCACCCGGACCATATCCAGTCCCGTTTCCTCTTTCAATTCCCGCACGGCGCACTCCGCCGCAGTTTCCCCCGGGTCAATCAATCCCGCCGGGAAACCGAAAATCGTTTTGCCCAGTTCCAACCGGAATTCTTTCACCAGCACCACGTGCTCATCGCTGACATCGTTTACGATCATCACCACCGCGTCGGTAGAATGGTCGTACAGTTTCTCTTTGGAGTCGATCTGCTTATCCCGGGAAACCATCTCATAGACCTTTTCCTGCCCGTCTTCATTCCGATAGGTCACGTTGTAATAGTCCAGATAGGTGCCCTCATAAACTTTTTCGATCTTCTCGTATTCCATTAGGTTTTGCTCCGTTCCGCTGCTTTTTTGGCAGCCTCCACAACGTGCTGCACCAGCACGGCGGTGGTCACAGAGCCCACGCCGCCGGGCACCGGGGTAATGGCAGCCACTTTGGTTGCCACTGCGCCAAAGTCCACATCGCCGCACATTTTACCGGAGCCGGGGTCCTCGTTGATACCCACGTCAATCACGGTCTGATGAGAGGCAAAATACTCGCTGCCGTAAGCCTTTGCCCGGCCGGTTGCCAGAACCACGATGTCTGCCTCCCGGGTGGTATCCGCCAGTTTCGTTGTTCTGCTGTGGCACATGGTCACCGTGGCATTTTTCTCCATGAGCATCATGCTCAAGGGACGGCCGATGACAAGGCTCCGGCCCACAACCGCCACCCGGCGGCCCTGCAGCTCCACGCCGTAATAATCCAGCATTTCCATCACAGCCTGCGCCGTGCAAGGTGCAAAGCCGATGCCGCTGCCGGTAAACACGCCGCCCAAGCTCATGTCCGTAATGCCGTCCACGTCCTTCATGGGATGAATGGCATGGCGCACAGCCTCGCCGTTGATGTGCTCCGGCATGGGGCGGAAGAGCATAATTCCATGGACAATGGGGCTTTCGTTCAGCGTTTGGATGGTCTCCAGCACCTTTTCCGTGGTGGTGCCCTGTGCCAATGCTGCGGTCACAGCACTGACGCCGGCTTTCGCCATATTCTTCTTGATGCTGGCCTCATAAGCCAAATCCGCGGGGTCTTCTCCCACGCGCACCAATGCCACCACCGGGGTCACGCCCTTCGCAGCCAATGCTGCGCTGGTTTTGGCTGCTTTGTCATAAATTGCCTGAGCCACCGGAGCGCCCTGAAGCAAAATTGTACTCATAATTCATTCACCGCTTACTTGTTTTAATTTCTGATATACCCGGTCATAGGTCTGCTCAGCAATGGGCCAATACCGCTGCATCAGCTGCTCGACCTCATTGTTCAGTTTTTCGGCATACAGCCGGTCCTTCATCAGCCGGGTGTTGGCCAACACGTTCAAAGCCGCGCCGTACATAGCCGCCCAACACAGCACCGCGCCGGTACCGGCATCGGAAACAGCCAGCTTGCTGCCCTTTTCCGCGTATTCCCGCTGCAATTCAATCATGCGGCAGCTCAGCCGCAGAATTTCCATAGGCGGCTGCGCCGCCCGGCGGAGCGCCTGCTCCATCACCCGGTCATACTCCGGGTCCGTTTTGTCCATGCGATATGCCTGGGACAACGGCGTAAATGCGTCGGCATCTTTCTGAATCAGTGCAGTCAGTTCTTCCTGAATCTGTTCGGTTTCCCGCATCAAACAGTACAGGTCCGCCTCCTGCTCCCGATAAGCCGCTTTGCCCACGGTGAGGTTGCCCACCATGGAGCCCAATGCCGCCCCCAATGCCGCCGTTAACGCAGACGCCCCGCCCCCGCCGGGGGCGGG
>CAJMMY010000125.1 GCA_905214605.1 uncultured bacterium
AATCATTGATTTTAATGACCGCACCGTCCATATCATAGGGCAATTCTTCCCGGTGGTCTCCCAGATAACGCACCTGCTCCACACAATCCTGAATGTTGTCGTACAACTTATAGGGAATCACGTTGAATCCCATCTCCCGCATGGCGTCTAAGGTTTCTCCATGGGTTTTGTACGTTTCGGAAGAGGCTTGAATGTTAAAGAGAATGATGTCCAGTTTCCGGGAGGCTGCTACCTTTGGGTCCTGCTGACGCATTGATCCCGCCGCAGCGTTCCGGGGATTGGCAAACAATGCCTCCCCCCGCACTTCTCGCTCCCCGTTCAGCTCCTGAAATACCGCCTTGGACATATACACCTCGCCCCGGACCACCAGATGCTCCGGCGCGTTTTTCAGCTGCATGGGCAGATTTCGAATCGTCCGCAAATTTTCCGTCACGTCTTCGCCCACAGTGCCGTTGCCCCGGGTGGCGCCCTGCACAAACACACCGTTTTCATACCGCAAAGCCATGGACAGACCGTCAATTTTCGGTTCCACGCTGTACTGATGGGGGACCGTTACCAGTTCGTTCATCTTGTGGCCGAACTCCATCAGTTCTTCCTCGGAAAACACGTCGGTCAAGCTTTCCAACGGTGCCTCATGGGTCACCGGCGCAAAGCTGCTCATCGCCTGACCGCCCACATGCTGCGTGGGGGAATCCGGTGTCACCAGCTCCGGGTGTTCTGCCTCCAACTCCTCCAAGCGACGCATCATGGCATCGTATTCAAAGTCTGAAATCAGCGGGGCGTCCAAATCATAATACAGATGGCTGTTTTTTTCGATTTCCCGCCGCAGATGTTCTATTTCCTGTTTGAAATCCATGTTACTCCTCCGCAGTATTCACATAGAGATTCGGGACTTCGCCCAGAATCACGGTTTCCGCAATAATGACTTCCGTATCGGTTTCCGTTGTCAGGCGCCCCCATGGCACCAGCACGTCAATGTTCACAATCACATGCAAGGTCAGCCGATGTTCAGTCTGGTTGATGCCTGCAGCCGCCAACTCGCTCTGAAAGGTAGTGTAAGCACTGGTGAACATCATCATGTTCACCGTCACATCCGGACCTTTCCCCATCAGCATACTGGAGCCCGCCAGATTGCCCAACGGCAGGGTGACCTGAATGTTCTCCGATTCCGGCCGCGTCACCCGGTACAGCAGCTCCGAAGAAAAGGCATTGATGCGGGACATATTGGTATTCAGAGACACCACCCGACCGGCATCATCTTTTGAAAGCGATACGAAATAATCATAAGAATACTCTCCCGTTCCCGTCATATCCAGAACAGCCTGATTGACCCGGTCCACCACGCAGTCTTCTGCGTCGGAAACCGCTATGGCGCTGCTGACTGCCCGAAAATATCGGAGCAGCTGCCAGCAGAACATTCCTGCTGCCAACAGCAAAATCAAAATCCAGACTTTCCACGGATTCCGGGAGATACGGCACCGGTGAATCCGGCGCCGTCTGTTTCGGCGATGTTTGACCGGCATAGAATCACCTCTATCCCAGTCTATGCACCATTAGTTGTCCATCATTTCCGAAGCGGCAAGCAAAATGCCGAGTTTTCCCGATTCATAGGTCAAACCGCCCTGCACATACACCATGTACGGCTCCCGCAGCGGACCGTCTGCAGACAGCTCAATGGAAGAACCCTGAATGAACGCGCCGGCTGCCATAATCACATCGCAGTCATAGCCGGGCATCTGCCAAGGCTCGGGAACGACAAAGGAATCCACGGGAGAGCCTTCCTGAATGCCCTTGCAGAATTTCTTCAGATTTTCCGGCGTCCGCAGTTTCACCATCTGCACAATATCGTCCCGGGGGTCCATGGGTGCCGGGTAGGTCTCATAACCCATATCGGTGAACAATGCCGAGCAGAATACGGCGGTTTTCAGTGCCTGCGCCACCGTGTGGGGAGCCAAAAACAGGCCCTGATACAGCAGACGGTTGTTGCCCAGAGTTGCGCCGCACTCGGCGCCGATGCCGGGGGTCGTCTGCCGATTGGCTGCCCGGTCCACCAAATCCTGCCGACCGGCAATATATCCGCCCATGGGCGCAATGCCGCCGCCGGGGTTTTTAATCAGAGAGCCTGCAATCAGGTCTGCGCCCACATGGGTGGGCTCCATGGTCTCCGTAAACTCGCCGTAGCAGTTATCCACCACAACAACGGTATCCGGATTCGCCTGTTTCACGCAATCCACAATTTTTCCGATTTCCGCAATGGACAGCGCTTTCCGCTCCTCATAGCCACGGGAGCGCTGAATCAACACCGCTGCCGGACGAACCTCTGCCACGCGGCGGGAGATTTCCGGATAATCCGGCTCCCCTGCCCCATTCAGGTCCACTTGATCATAGTGCATGCCGTAGAACTTCAGACTGCCGAATTCATCACCGGAAATGCCGATGACGGTGCGCATGGTATCGTAAGGCAAGCCGGTCACGGACATCAGAGTATCCCCCGGTTTCAGCGCAGCAAACAGCGCTGCGGAAATGGTATGGGTGCCGTTCACGAATCCGATACGGACCAACGCAGCCTCCGCGCCGAAAATCTCCGCATACAGCTTGTCCAGCGTTTCCCGGCCCATATCATCGTAGCCGTAGCCGGTGGTTCCGGCAAAGCAGCCCTCCGTCACCCGCTGATTCTGGAATGCCTCCATCACCCGCAGGGTGTTCTGCTGCGCCACTTGGTCAATTTCCGCAAATCTGCCCAGCAAGCCCTGCTCCACACGTGCCGCCCGCTCCCACATTGCAGGCTGAATATCTTTAATGTTCACTCTTCTTCATTCTCCTTGAAAATTTCTGTCATCATCAGCTTGGTCAGCCAATATACCGCGTTGAAATCAGAAATGCTTCCGATGCTGGCCGGGGAATGGATATTCCGCAGCGCCGCGGCAATGCCGATCACCGGAACGGCGCCTGCACTCCGCTGAATCACAGAGGCGTCTGTTCCGCCGGCAATCATTTGTTTCGTCTGTGTCGGAATTCCGTGCCTTGCCGCAACCGCCAGAGCCTTTTCCCGCAGCTTGCGGTCATACACGGTGCCCCGGTCCATGAAAGGCAGCACCGTGCCCTTGCCCACATGGCAAATGGTCTTATGCTCCGGCACACCGGGCAAATCCGCTGCTGTGGTGCCCTCCACCACAATGGCAGCGTCCGGCTGAATCCGCCAGACTGCCGGACCGACGCCCCGGGTACCCACTTCTTCCTGGGTGGTAAACACAAACCAAGTGTCCGCCGCCGGGGTTTCCCCGGTCATCAATTCCGCAAGCACCGCGCAGCCCAAGCGGTCATCAATGGCCTTTGCTTTCAGCAAATCCCCACCGAGCTGCACCGGCTCGCCAATCATCACACCGATTTCTCCCGGTGTTACCAACTGCTCCGCCTCTTCCCGGCTTTTTGCACCGATGTCCAGATATAATGCGGACACCGGCGGTATTTCTTCCCGGTTGGGAGACAGATGGAATGCTTTCATACCAATGATACCGGGCAGTTCTTTCTCACCCACGAGAACCTGTTTTCCCAGTACCACGCGGCGGTCCACACCGCCTACAAAGTCAAATTTTAAATATCCATCGCCGGTTATGCCGGTGATAATCACGCCCACTTCGTCCATGTGCGCCGCCAGCATCAGGGTTTTGTCCGAGTGCCGGCCTTTCCGAAATACCATCAGATTTCCCATGGCATCGGTTTCTATGCGGTCCGCCACAGGTTGCGCCATGCCCCGGAGATAGTCCCGCACCGCGTCTTCCCGTCCGGAAACACCCGGCAGATGGCACAGTGTCTTTAGCAGTTCCAGATTCATGCCAGCACCTCCTCGTCTTTCAGGAATGCCGTCAGCAGGTCCGTAACCGCTTGGGCATCGTTCAGGCTGATGACCTCAAAAGGACCATGCATATACCGCAGCGGCAGCGACAGCACCGCCGTGGCAATGCCGCCCCGGGC
>CAJMMY010000126.1 GCA_905214605.1 uncultured bacterium
GGGAGCTGTCAGCGCAGCTGACTGAGGGAGAGACCCTTGCACCTCAATATCGATTTGTGCCCATGCTTTCACGAACTCAGGCACCTCCCTCATCAGAGGGAGGCTTGTTCGGTGCTCCACCGGCTCCCTCATCAGAGGAAGATTACTCAATACTTGGTTTGGCTCCCTCTGACGAGGGAGCTGTCAGCGCAGCTGACTGAGGGAGAGACTTTTGCACCGCAATATCGATTTGTGCCCATGCCTTCGCAAGCTCAGGCACCTCCCTCATCAGAGGGAGGCTTGCTTGGTGCTCCACCGGCTCCCTCATCAGAGGAAGATTTCTCTGTACTCGGTTTGGCTCCCTCTGACGAGGGAGCTGTCAGCGCAGCTGACTGAGGGAGAGACCCTTGCACCTCAATATCGATTCGCTCGCAAACTGCTCTGAAGTTTCGTTCCACTTCCATGTTTGAAATCCGCAATACGTTGATATGCATTGCTCCCAGTTCTTTCGTTCGCACGGCATCTTTTTCCGCTTGCTCTTTTGTGTAATGCCCGCTGCCATCTAACTCTATCGCCAGCTTTGCTTTCGCGCAATAGAAATCCACAATATAGTTGCCGATTGCTTTTTGCCGTTGAAAACGCACCGGGTACGCCCTTAAAAATTCAAACCACAGCTTTCGTTCCCAAGGCGTCATATTTTTTCTTAATTCCTTTGCCAGAGGAATATTCGATTGATTATACGGTTTCATGGTCTCCCTCCGCCAAATGCAGGAGCTTACAGCTCCCTCTTCTCATACATCTTCACGGAAAGCAAAAAGCTGATGAAATAGGCTGCCACGATACCGACAAACAAGGCCAAGGCGATGCCGATAGAAACTTCCAATGTTCCCGTTCCCAGATTTCCGTATCCCAGAGTGATTCCCAAGAAGGCCACAATCGCATAAGCAACGCCCAGTGCGAGGCAATAAACCACCCTGCCCCGGACGGTACCCAGACGGAAAATGCAGGGCAGCAGCAATCCCGGCGTCAGCAGGGCTGCAATCATCAAAAAGCACCACAGGGTCAAAACGTCAAACTTCACTCCCACAAGCAGTTCGGTTGCCACAACCAACGCAACCCCCACAACCGCCAGCAGCACAGACAGCACATATTTTTCCGCCACCTGCATTTTCCGGCTGATGGGCAGGCTCTGCGCCAGAATGTTCCACCCCGCCTGCTCCTCGTAAGCCATCACATTCACCGGCACAATGCCCAACATGACCATGGGCCAAATCTGATAAAACAATCCCGTCATGGATTTTGCCAACACCGCAAATCCGATTGCAAACACATAATAGACGGCCACCAATTTCCAGCACATACGAAAATCCTTATACAGCAGCGCTTTCATGAGCCCGACCTCCTTTCACCATGGCAACAAACAGCTCTTCCATATTGATTCTCTGACTTTCCCAACCCTTAGGCACATCGCACCGGCGGAGCACCGCCTCCGCGCCGTAGGGATTCTCTTTCCGGCTGACAATCACGCTCTCCGGCAATTCCTCCAGCTGCGCCGGAGTGCATTGCACCCGGGCATAGCGGCTGAGCAGCTCGTCTTTTTCCTCGCACAGCAGCAGCTTGCCCTTGTGAATGAATGCCACGTAATCGCACAGCTTTTCCATGTCGCTGAGAATATGAGAGGACAGCAGCACCGAATGGTTGGGCTGCCGAGTGTACTCGTACAGCATTTCCACGATTTCGTCCCGCACCACCGGGTCCAGACCGCTGGTTGCCTCGTCCAGAATCAGCAGCCGGGGCTGATGGGACATAGCCACCGCAAAGCCCAATTTCATTTTCATACCCCGGGAGAAATCTCCGAATTTTTTCTTCTCCGGCAAATCATACTGCTGTAAGTATCGGTCATACAGCGCCATATCCCAATTTTGATACACCCCGGCCATAATTTTTCCCACGTCCCGGGGAGTGAGCATGGCGGGAAATCCCACGGAATCCAAAACCACGGCAATGTCCTGTTTCACTTCGGTGAACTCCGGGCTGTTCACATCGGCGCCCAAAACCCGCAGCTGTCCGGCATCCGGCCGCGCCGCCCCCATCAGACAGCGAATCGTTGTGCTCTTTCCTGCGCCGTTTTCTCCGGCCAAACCCAGAATACAGCCCTCCGGCAGAGTCAAATTCACGTTGTCCAGTTGGAAATCCTGATACCGTTTCGTCAATCCCTGAATTTCAATGGCGTTCATAACCGTTCCTCCTCGTCAATGACCCGCAGCATTTCGCAAAGCGCCTCTACCGTCAAGCCGCATGCCGGCGCCAGCTGCAGCGCCGCCCGGAAATGCTGTTCGATTTCCCGCAAATGTTCCTCCCGGAGCAATTCCTGATTTCGCGCCGCTACAAAGCTGCCCTTGCCCGCCAACGTGTAAATCAAGCCGTCTCGCTCCAATTCCTCGTAAGCCCGCTTGGTGGTAATCACGCTGATGCGCAAATCCTTCGCCAGGGCGCGAATACTGGGCAAAGCCGTGTCTTCCGGCAGCTCCCCGGAAAGAATCAGGTTTTTCAGCTGGGTGTAAATTTGTTCGTAAATCGGTGCGCTGCTCTGATTATTCAAAAACAGGTTCATACCCGTTCCTCCGTTCTTTCTGTGTATATCCAGTATATACAGCATATACACAGTTGTCAAGAAATTTCAAAAAATTTTTTTCCGCCCGTTCCGCCGTGTGCTATAATAGCGAAAAAACAACAGAAAGGAGCGACGTACCATGGAAACATTGGAATTTCACGGTTTGACCGTCACATTGGAGCGAAAAGCCATTCGCCGGCTGTATCTCCGGGTGCTGCCCCCCGATGGGCGGGTGCAGATTTCCGCCCCGCTGCAAATGCCCCAAACCGAAATTCTGAACTTTTTGGAGCAGAAAGAATCTTGGGTCCGGCGGCAAAAGGAAAAATTTCCGGAGCAGTCCCCCGCACCTTTGGAATATCTCCCCGGGGAGAAAATTCCCCTGTGGGGTACGGAGTATCCCTTGCAGGTGGTGCCGGGGAAATCCTGCCATGCGGAGCAGGTGGGCACCGTAATTCGCATCACCGCCCCGGAAAACAGCACCGTTGCACAGCGGCAAGCCGCGGTGGAAGACTTGTACCGCCGGGAGCTGTGTCGTATGATTCCAGATTTGCTGGCGGAACGGGAATATCAAATCGGCGTCCGCTGCAAAGAATGGCACGTAAAGAAAATGCGCACCAAGTGGGGCACCTGCAATGTGCAGTGCGCCCGCATCTGGCTGAGTCTGTACCTTGCGGAGTATTCCGTGGAATGTCTGGATTATGTCATCACCCATGAACTGGTGCATCTGCTGGAGGTGCATCATAATGCCCGGTTTTATGAATTGATGGACCGGTTTGAGCCGGAATGGCCCCAGATTCGTGCCCATTTGAACGGAAAACGTGCGTATCAGTAAGACAAAAAACAATCGGTATCGTGCATTTTTTTCATCATGCATGATACCGATTGTGTCATTTGCATCGGGTTTACCGTTTCGTAACAATTTCTTGTGTCAACATATTTTTTCCACACCAAATGTGGGAAACTCAGTGGAGAATGTGCAAAACTGTGCAAGTTTTCAGCCATTTTTCGGGATATTCCATGATTCCATGACGGAACAACTGTCTTTTTATGAAAAACAGTCGATTCCTGCCGGAACGGAAAGTTCTGTGGAAAACCAGAAAAAATGTGGGAAACTCCGTGACTTATTAGACATTCCATGTCCTAAATCGTGCAGTTTCCCACATTTCAGCGCTGTCGGTTCAAGATTTCTCTGAAAATTGTCCGCTCAGCACGGCTATCGTTCTTCGATTGTGCATTGCAGCAGCTTTCCACAATTTATGTTCAACCGATGATTCTGAAACCTGCCGGCTGCATATTCAGAAACGCAAAAAAGAGACAGTCCGAACGGACTGTCTCTTTGGATTGTGTTGGCATTGACCTATCTTCCCAGTCCGTCGCCAG
>CAJMMY010000127.1 GCA_905214605.1 uncultured bacterium
TTTGCTGCTGGTGCTGCTGTGTATCTGCGGACTTTCCGTGTACGTCAGCCGCTATGTAGTCAGCGGCAGCCGTTGGGTGGCATTCTCCTCCAGTGCGGGGCTTTATGCCAGCGGTTCTCAATCCGCCGGTCAGGTGTATGACCGAAACGGCGTTTTGCTTGCCGACGCAAGCTCAAAAACATACAGCGATAATTACACCACCCGGGTTTCCAACTATGCCCTCATCGGTGATTACGCGGGAAATACCGGCACCGGTGTGCTCAATCAGATGGCCGATAAACTGACCGGATTCAATCTGATTACCGGCACGTATCACACGAAAGCGCCGAAAGTGACCCTTTCCGTGGATTCCGCACTGAACAATGCCGCCTATGCCGCTTTGGCAGGTCGGACCGGCTCCGTGGAAATCGTCAACTACAAAACCGGCGAGATTCTGTGCATGGCCTCCTCCCCCGGCATTGACCCGGAAAATCCCGGAAACGTGCCGGACGGTGCTTATCTGAACCATGCCATCAGTTCCACCTTTACTCCCGGCTCCGTATACAAGCTGGTGACGCTGGCCGCCGCCATTGATACCGTACCGGATTTGTTCGACCGCACGTTTACCTGCAAGGGCAGCGTCATGGTGGAGGGTGTGCAGGTAAACTGCACCGGATACCACGGAGACCAAACCATTGAGCAGGCTTTGGCCCATTCCTGCAACTGCGCCTTTGCCGAGATTTCCCAGTTGGTGGGACCGGATACCATGGCAGAATACGCGGAAAAACTGGGCATCACCACTGCCCACACCATCGACGGCATTCCCACCGCAGCGGGCAGTTATGAAAAATTCGCCTCCGGCACGGTAAATCTGTCCTGGTCCGGCATCGGTCAGGCAACGGACCTGGTCTGCCCGTTCAGCATGCTCCGTCTGGCAAGCGCCATCGGCAACGGCGGCACCTTGGTGGAGCCCACGCTGTTGGAAGGCGGATCCAAGAAAACCACCGACCTGCTGAACAGCAATACCGCCCAGCAGATGGCCTCCATGATGAGCTATAACGTAAAAAGCTCTTACGGCACCGGAACCTTCCCCGGTCTGAATGTCTGCGCAAAAACCGGCACCGCGGAAGTGGGTGACGGCACGGACCACGCATGGTTCGTGGGATTTCTGGACGATGCGGACCACCCCTATGCTTTCGTGGTGCAGGTGGCTCATGGCGGCGGCGGTTTGTCCGTGGCCGGCTCCATCGCCAACCGGGTACTGCAGCAGGCAGTATCCGTCAACTAATCACTTAGGAGAACAAACAATATGATCGACCTTTCTGTGCAAGGACTGGTCAAGTCCTTTGAGCAAGGCAATAATATTCTGGACGGTCTGACCTTTGAGGTAAACACCGGCGAGCGCGTGGGCATTCTGGGGCGGAACGGCTGCGGAAAAACCACGCTGTTCCGGATTCTCACCGGGCAGCTGCACCCGGACGAGGGTACCGTTTCCATCTATAAAGGAAAGCGGTTGGGTCTGATTTCTCAGATTCCCGTGTATCCCCCGGATTGGACCACCGAGGACGTCTTAAAAGACGCCCACAAGCGGCTGTATCAAATGCAGGATCGCATGAACCAGTTGGCGGAGGAAATGGCCCATGACGATTCCCCCCAGATTCTGTCCGAATACGACCGTCTGTCCGCAGATTTTGAGCGCTTGGGCGGCTACGATATGGAGCGGGAGCGAAATCGGGTGGCCAACGGTCTGGAAATTCCCGCAGCCATGCGGCAGCAGCTGTTCGATTCCCTTTCCGGCGGCGAAAAGACCCGCGTGAACCTCGCCCGTCTGATTCTGGAGGATACGGACATTCTGCTGTTGGACGAGCCCACCAACCACTTGGATTTGAACGCAACGGAATGGTTGGAGGACTATCTGCTGAAATTTCCCGGCACGGTATTGGCCATCAGCCATGACCGCTATTTTCTGGACCGGGTGACTCAGCGTTCCATCGAAATCCATGAAGGCAAGGCCGAATTTTACAACGGCAACTACAGCTTTTACGTGGTGGAGCGACAGCGTCGTTTTGATGAACAGCTGAAGAAATACGAAAAGGACCAGGCCAAACTGGAGCAGCTGACCAAAGCCGCCGCTCAAATGCATCTGTGGGCCTTTATGGGCAACGATAAACTCCATAAACGGGCATTTTCCATGGAAAAACGCATGGAAAAGCTGCAGCAGACCGAGCGTCCGAAAAGCGACCGGAAACTCACCGTAAAGTTCCAGGAAAGCGAGTTTTTCGCCGATGAGGTACTGATTGCCGACAATGTTTCCAAATCCTTTGGAGACCGGCAGCTGTTTCATGACCTGCATTTGGAAGTCACTGCCGGCGAGCGCATCGGCTTGATTGGCGATAACGGCACCGGAAAATCCACGTTTCTGAAACTGATTATGAACGAAGAAGAACCGGACACCGGTTGGATTCGGAAAGGTCCTGCCGTCCGGGTGGCATATCTGCCGCAGATTGTCACCTTCCCGGTGCTGGACCGGAGTATTTACGATACCATGCTTTATGAGACGAAATGCACCCCGCAAAGCGCGCGGGACCGTCTGGCAGCCTTCGGATTTATGGGTGAGGACGTGTTCAAGCCCGTGGGAACCCTTTCCGGCGGTGAACGGAGCCGACTGAAATTGTGTATGCTCATGGGTGAACAAATCAATCTGCTGATTCTGGACGAGCCCACCAACCACTTGGACAGCGAGATGGTAGCCTGGCTGGAGGACTGGCTCCGCCGGTTCAAGGGCGGGCTGGTGATGGTGACCCATGACCGCTACTTCATCGAGAAGTTTGCCACCCGCATTTGGGAACTGCGTGACGGCGGCATTACGGATTATAAGGGCAGCTTTGAGCAATACCGGGCGTTCAAGGCTCGTCAGGAGCAGCTTGCTCTGGTTGAAAAGAACAAATCCCCCGCCCCCGCTGCAAAAGCCGCCCCCAAGCCCGCGCGGAAACGTCCGCCCAACATTGAAAAGCAGATTGCCAAGCTGGAAAAAGAAATCGAAAAGCTGGAAACAAAGTCCGGTGAATTGGACGCACAAGCCGAAGAATTTTCCTCCGATTATCAGAAACTTCTGGAAATCGGTCAGGCACAGGAAGAAAATGCCGCGGCATTGGAAGCGCTCTATGCCAAGTGGGAAGAGCTTTCCTCTCTGCTGTAAATTGCATAAACCTATGCCAAAGGGGTCGTCTCTTTTTCGAGACGACCCCTCATTTTTATGGTATTTTCGATTGCTGCCTCCCGGCTGTCAGCGGCTCAAAACCTCGGCGGCTCGTTCCGGATAATCCGTAATCAGCGCATCGGCACCGATGCTGATCAGGTATTCCATTTCCTGCGCATCGTTCACGGTCCAGTACTGAATGGCCAGATTGTGGGCATGGGCATAGTTGATGAGTTTCACAATGCCAAGATTGACGTAATGGCTCTCCTTTGCGTTGTTGAACGGCAGCTGGAGCACGTCATAGGAGCAGGTGAAGCCCTTTTTGCCGATCAGAGCGGCGAAGTAGAACTGCACCACCTCCTTGGGGCTGGCGCTGCGATGGGCGTCAGGGTAGGTTTCTGTTATGTAGGCTGCGACCTCGTCCCGGAAGCTGCCGATGATGACCTTGTCAAGCAGCTCTCGCGCTTTCAGCGTGGCATACAGCTGATCCGCTGCGGCCAGACCAACATCACCGCCGTCCTTGATCTCAATGATATAGCGGTAGTCCCCAGCAGAGCTCAGATAGTCCAACACCTCGTCCAGAGACAAGATCCGCAGTTCGTCCGGCACGGCATCGCCGTGGAGGCCGGTATAGGGCGCTTCGCCTGCATCATTCATAAACTGCGCCGCCATGTTCAGCTGCTTGAGCTCAGCCAGCGTCTTGTCACGCACCAGCACGTTTTCCGCTCCGAAAACCGCTGCTGCATCCGAAATGCGATCCAGCGTGGAGTCGTGAGAGAGCACCAGAATATCG
>CAJMMY010000128.1 GCA_905214605.1 uncultured bacterium
CCTCTCTACGAACAGGGCTCCTCCCACCGCCTAAAGGCAGTGGGAGGAGCCCAAACTATGTTGGAGGTATTTTTATGAATGGCTGTGATTATTTCTCCGGGGCGCAATGGAACGAATATGCCGCCTCGCCGTAATGCTCATTGCCCACCCAATAGCTGGTGCAGTCCGTCAGATTGTACACCACGCTGTGAATGGTGGTTCCGTTGGAATCCGGGTGCGTCTCCTGCCAGTTTCTCCGACCCACACCTGCCAGCAGTGCCATCGCAGCCTCTTCGTCTGCCACGGTGCCGTTGCTTTCCGTCAGATGCTCCGTCAGATAGTCGTACCGGTCCAAACCGGGTTGGGAATCGCCCGCCTGATAATAGCCGTCAGCCAGAATGAAGTTGGTAATGCACTGGAAATTGTCCGTATTCCGAATGACGTTCAGCGTCCGCCGGCTGCCGTCGGTATCGGTGCTTGCATCGGTGCCCACCCATTCCAGAATGGCGCTGTTGCCTTGGGCATCGGCAATCATGTAGTGGAAAGAGGAATTGGCAGAGTCATGGAGGTCATACTGCTCCACCAATGCCACCGCCTCGTCCACGGTCGCAGCATAGTCCAGAATCATACGCAGCATCGTGGTGGAGGTCAGGTCCGGTTGCTCCGTCTGCTGGTCCGTGCCGATGCCATTTCCGCCGCCTTGATAGGACATAAAAATGCCGCAGCTCAAGCCCGCGTCGTTCACACCGTCCAACGGCACATAAGGCGCTGCCAGACAGAGGATTTTATCCACCATGCCGGTAATGCCCTGCTCCTTATCCACGCTGATGAAGGACAAATCCACCGTAGACACGGAGGCATGGCGCCCATGACCGGGATTGGTGTACACAATGGCGGTATTGGTCTTGCTGAAATCATAGTTTCGGCCGAACACCCGGTCGCCCTCTTCGGTCGTTGCCGTAAAGGCGGAGCAGCTGATGTCCGTGGTTTTGATGTTCATGGGAATGATGCCCTTGGTGATTTTCCCGGTGATAAAGGAAATCAGCTGACTGTCGGTAGAGGCGCCGCCCTGCTCCAGAAAGTCGTCGAAGTAGTAATCTCCGGAAACGTGCATTTCATAGGTTGCGCCGTCATTGTGCTCCGGGTTTGCCTCCGTGAGCTGCCGAATCGACGCCACGGAAATGATTTCGTGGCCCCACAATCCGGCCACCACCAACAGCAGAATCAGCAGCAGTCCCAGCAGTACCGCGCTGAATACTTTCAGTCCTTTGTGTGTTTGCTTTGTCATAGAATCTCCTTGATATTTGCTTAATTTGCTTATTTTCCGGCTCAGTGCAAAAACAACCGAACCAGTTTTTCATAAAACGGCTTGTAGGGCGCATAGCGCATGGGCAGGTCCATCCATGTCTTTTTGTCCACCAAGCTGATTTCATGGGTAAAAGTATCAAAGCCCCGTTTTCCGTGATAGCTGCCCATACCGCTTTCTCCCATACCGCCGAATCCCATTTCACTGGTGGCAAGGTGAATCAGCGTATCGTTTACGCAGCCGCCGCCGAAGGGAATCTGTTCCCGGAACCAGCGGACTTTCTCTTCATCGGAAGAAAAGTGGTACATGGCCAAGGGGGTGTCCTTCCCACGAATGATTGGAACGATTTCCTCCAACGTCCGGAAGGACAGCACCGGGAAAATGGGTCCGAAAATTTCCTCCTGCATCACCGGGTCTTCCCAGGTCACATCACGCAGCACCGTAGGCGCAATTTGCAGGGTCTCCGGGCGAACTTCTCCCCCGATGACGGTTTTCTCCGGATTCAGCAGCCGGCATACCCGGTCAAAATGCTTTTGATTCACGATTTTTCCGTAATTGGGATTTTCCAAAGGCCGCTCTCCGTACTGCAAATGAATCTGCCGTACCAGCTCCCGAATCAGTTCCTCCCGCACGGATTCCGCGCAGTAAATATAATCCGGCGCCACGCAGGTCTGACCGCAGTTGATGAGTTTGCCGAACACAATGCGTTTGGCCGCCAACGGAATATTCGCCGTTTCATCCACAACGCAGGGGCTTTTGCCGCCCAATTCCAAGGTCACGGGAATCAGCCGCTCCGCCGCCCGGCGCATCACTTCCCGGCCCACATTTTTGCTGCCGGTGAAGAAGATATAGTCAAAATCCAAATCCAACAGGGCATTGTTTTCCTGCCGTCCGCCCTGCACCACGGCAACGTACTCCGGGTCAAAGGTTTCCCCAATCACCTGCTCCAACACCGCGGCAGACCGGGGGGCATAGGCGCTGGGCTTGACAATGGCCGTATTGCCCGCAGCAATGGCATCCACCAACGGCTCCAACGCCAGCAGAATGGGATAGTTCCAAGGACTTAAAATCAGAACCGAGCCATAGGGCACCGGCTGCACAAAGCTTTTCGCCGCAAACTGACTCAACGGTGTCCGTACCCGCTTGGGTTTTGCATAGCCGTTCAGGTGCTTCAGCAGATACCGAATCTCGCTTTTCACCAAACCCACTTCGCACATATAACTTTCCGGAACGCTTTTCCCCAAATCCGTATGCAGCGCGTCCAGCAATTCCGTTTCCCGCCGCTCCAGAGTATCCAACAGCTTGTTCAGCGCCTGCTTTCGCGCCGCCACCGGGCGGGTGGCTCCGGTCCAGAAAAATGCTTTCTGCCGTTTCAGCAGCTCTTCCATCTCATTGCGTTCCATCTGATTTTTCTCCGGCTTTCTCATTCTCTTCCAAATACTGGGTGAGATTTCTCAAAATCCGCTCCAGGGATTCATAAAAATTCTCCCGTTCCCCATCGCTCAAGCCGTTGCCCCCGTGAAACACCGCGTATTCAATACGGTCGTTCATCTTCCGGACAATGTCTTGCCCCTGCTCGGTCAGAAAATGGAGAGTGCGGTAAGACCGCTTGTTTTCCGGCAGACGGCAGGATACCAGCTCCCGCTCCATCAGCTGACCAAGGCAGCGGGAAATGGCAGCCTTGTCTTCCTTGCACAGCTCCGTCAGCTGACTGGCAGTCAATCCCTCCGGGTGCTTGCCCAGATAATACAGACACATGGTGTGTCCGGCTTTCAGACCAAACCGTTTCATTTCCTGCTCTTTGATTTTTTGCAGACACCGGTTCAGCTCAATAATATCCCCGGCGAAGGATTCAAATCGATTCCGCATAAGCCCCATTCCTTCCGTCAATGATTACATTGCTTTCAGCATACCCGATAGATGTTGTTTTGTCAACATCTATTCTGTTCCGCCGCGATTTTCTACGTCTTTCTTTGTGAAAATTCTATAATTCTGTATTGACTTTACATTGGATTGTTATATAATTTACTTAAGGAAAGGAATCAATTTCCCATAAAAATTGTATCAAATGCCCGAAGGAGGGGTTTTCATGCTCGTAAAAAATAGAATGACCCGGAATCCCATCACCGTAACCCCCGATGTCAGCATCTCGGAGGCATTTTCCATCATGAAGGAGCATACGTTCCGCCGTCTGCCCGTGGTGCAGGGCGGCAAATTGGTGGGCATCGTCACAGAACGGGAGCTGGAGCAGGTTTCCCCTTCCAAAGCGACCACGCTGAGCGTGTTTGAGCTGAATTATCTGTTGGAAAAAACCACCATCAAAGAGGCCATGTCCCGGGAACCGATTACCGTGCAGGACGATGATTTGATTGAAAAAGCCGCTTTGCTGATGCGCGCCAATAAGGTGGGCGCTTTGCCGGTGATGCACGGCGACCGTCTGGTGGGCATCATTACCGAGTCGGATATTTTCGACGCATTCATTGATATTATGGGTCTGCGCGCCCCCGGCGTTCGTCTGGACCTGCAGTTGGAAGACCGCGCCGGCAGCATCTCCGATGTGACCAAAATCATTCGGGATAAGGGCGGCAATATCACCCACTTGGCGATGTATAACAACGGCGAGTTGGTTGTCCGCGTCAGCCCGGAACATGCCGAGGAGGTTTCGGCCGCTTTGAAAGC
>CAJMMY010000129.1 GCA_905214605.1 uncultured bacterium
AACCTGTGACCCCCTGCTTGTAAGGCAGGTGCTCTCCCAGCTGAGCTATGCTCCCTAATCCATCAGCGGCTTTGCTATTATAACCTGATGTGCCCCTATTTGTCAATAACTTTTTTTAAGTTTTTTAAATTATTTTTATTCGGCAGATTCTGCCACTTTTTTTGCCAGAATTTCGCCCACATCTGCAGGGGTGAACGTATACACTGTATCGCAGAACTGGCAGTTAACGTGAATGTCCTCGCCGGAGCGGATAATATCCTGCAGCTCGCTGTTGTCGATGGTCTGCAGCGCCTCCTCCAGTCGGGCACGGCTGCAGGTACAGCGATACTCCACGGGAATCTCCTCCACGATTTCCGGCTCCAGGTCCTTCATCACGTTCTTAATCAGTTCCTCTGCGCCGCCGTCGCTCAACTGCATGGTCACAGAGTCCATGAGGAAAATATTATCCTCCAGCTTTTCAATCATGGATTCCGGAGCACCGGGCAGCAGCTGCACAATAAAGCCGCCTGCCTGCGACACGCTCAAATCCGTTTCCACCAGAACACCCAGACCCACAGCGGCGGGAATCTGCTCGCTCTCGGTCATATAAGCTGCCACGTCCTCGGCAATTTCGCCGCTGACGATTTCCGTGCTGCCGATATAGGGCTCTTTCAAACCGATGTCACGGCTTACGGTGAGCATACCGTCTCTGCCCACAGCGCCGCCCACGTCCAGCTTGCCGTCCGGGCGCAAAGGCAAATCGCACTCCGGATTGCCCACATAGCCCCGCACGTTGCCGTTGGAATCGGACACCGCCAAAACGCCGCCCAAAGGACCGCCGCCGTTGATGCGCATGGTCAGGCTGGCCTTTTCTTCCTTCATCATATTTCCCAACAGGCTGGCTGCGCACAGCAGTCTGCCCAGCGCCGCCGTTGCGGTGGGGGTGGTGTGATGAATTTCTTTTGCCCGAGCCACCATCTCCCGTCCGTCCACTGCGGAAATTTTAATCATGCCATCTTTGCTCATGGCGCGAATGATTTTATCCATAATAAATGCGTTATCTCCTTTTGATGTTCCAATTTAATGGGGCGTGTTTTCCGCTGTAAAGAACACACGGCCCTGCGCAGCCTGAGGACCATGGGTGTCTGCGGCAATGTTGACAAATCCTGCCTGCTCCAACCACTGGGTCAGCTGCTCCGCGGAATAGGCATACTCCACATGCTCTTCCTCGCTCCGCTCCCACAAATCGTCTTCTGCGTAGCTGAACAAGTCCATGCCGTAAAACAGCGCCTGCTCCGTCTCGTCAAATTCCGCCCGCCAAAGGCACAGCACGTCTTCCTGCTCGTCCACAAACACCTGACCGTCCAGAGAACGGAGCCGCTCCGGGGAATTGACGTCAAAAATCAGCAAGCCGTCCGGTCGGATAAACAGATGCAGCCGCCGGAGCAGCTCCTTCAAATCCGCTTCCGGCAGGTAGTTAAAGCCGTCCAGAGAGCAAACCGCTGCGTCCACCACATCGTTCAAATCCAAATGCGCGGCATCTTGGCAGAGAATCAGCGGCGGAACCGCATCTTCCAGCTCAGCGACTTTTTCGCTCAATTCCATCAGCATATCTGCCGAGGCATCTGCCGCAATCATCTCATAGCCCCGCTGCGCCATGATGCAGGTCAGCGTACCCGTTCCGCAGGCAAAGTCCAATACGGTCTGCACCGTCTTTTCCCGCTCCCGGAATCGCGCCTCATAATAATCCGCAAAGGTTTCATAAGGCACGTCGCCGGTCAGACTGTCATACCAACGTGCCAACTCCATATAGGCGCTCATTCGTCCTCCTGCTCCTCCAATCGGCCGAACACGATTTCATAACCGCCCTTGCCGTACTGCAAGCTGCGGTTGACCCGGCTGATGGTTGCGCTGGACGCCCCGGTTTTTTCCAGAATGTCGTTGTAAATCATTCCCTGATTCAGATAGGTTGCCACCTGATAGCGCTGCTCCATTGCCTGCAGCTCCGTCACCGTGCAAAGGTCATCGAAAAAGATTTTGCACTCCTCCAAGGTCCGCAGGGTCAGAATGGCCTCATACAGTGCATCGCTCCGGGGTTTCTTGTTCTGTTTGTTCATGATTTCCTCCAATACCATACTCCATAAATTCTATGCGAAAGCGAAAAATGTTTCGCTTAGGAATTTCACACTTTAGTGCGCGAATTCATTGTACCCTATTTTATCTGAAAAGTAAACGTTTCCTTGCAATATTTCCAAATTATTTACTTTTTCGGGTTGGGCGCTCCATCGGGAAACTCTTGCTTTTCTTCCCAGAAAACGATATAATGCAATTGTAAATACTGCTGCAAAACAGACCGGAAAACCGCCGGTATTTTGCAGCACTTTCCCACAGAAAGGGGCGATTTCTCATGGCAGTTGTATTATCCCTGACGGGCGGCCGCACCAGTCTGACTTTGATGTGGCTCGGTCTGATGCTGGCTCTGCTGCTGATTGAGGTTCTGACGGTCAATCTGACTACCATTTGGTTTGCATTGGGCGCTCTGGCGGCGCTCATCAGCAGTCTGTTCCATGCGCCGCTGTGGCTGCAGGTCATTTGGTTTCTTCTGGTTTCCGTTGTCACCTTGATTTGCACCAAGCCGCTGGTGAAAAAATTCGTCAACGGACGGACCCAACCCACCAACGCGGATATGGTCATCGGCAAAATCTGCGTGGTCATGGAGCCAATCGACAATCTCCGGGGCACCGGAACCGTTACCGTAGGCGGAAAAACTTGGACCGCCAGAAGTGAAACCGGCGATGTATTCGCTCCGGGCGAGCGGGTCGTTGCCCGGAAAATCGAAGGGGTTAAATTGATTGTGGCTGCGCCGGAGCCGGTGGACGCCGCAAAAAATACACCATAATTTTGAGAGAGCATAGGAGGTATTCACAATGTTAGGATTTTTTCAAATGTTTCCGGTCATTCTGCTCATCATTCTGATTCTGCTGATTATCATTAAAAACGTCCGTGTCGTTCAGCAGGCCAGTGCATACGTCATCGAACGTCTGGGCGCTTACAGCACCACATGGAGCGTGGGCCTGCATGTTAAAATTCCGTTCATCGAGCGCGTGGCAAAAGTGGTTTCCCTGAAAGAGCAGGTAGCCGACTTCCCGCCCCAGCCGGTGATTACGAAGGATAACGTCACCATGCAGATTGATACCGTGGTATATTTCCAGATTACGGACCCGAAACTGTATACCTACGGTGTGGAACAGCCCATGCTGGCCATTGAGAGCCTGTCCGCCACCACCCTGCGTAACATCATCGGTGATTTGGATTTGGACCAGTGCCTGACCAGCCGGGATATCATCAACAGCAAAATGCGGGTGATTCTGGACGAGGCCACCGACCCTTGGGGCATTAAGGTCCACCGGGTAGAGCTGAAGAACATCATTCCGCCCAGAGAGATTCAGGACGCTATGGAAAAACAGATGAAGGCCGAACGGGAGCGCCGGGAATCCATTCTCCGGGCAGAAGGCGAAAAGCGGGCTGCCATTCTGGAGGCCGAGGGCGAAAAGGAATCCGCCATTCTCCGGGCCGATGCAAAGAAACAGCAGCAGATTCTGGAGGCACAGGGCGAAGCAGAGGCCATTCTCACTGTGCAGAAAGCAACGGCAGAGGGCTTGCGTTTGATTAACGAGGCCGCCCCCTCCGAGGCTGCCATTAAGCTCCGGGCGCTGGAGGCATTTGCCGCCGCTGCCGACGGAAAAGCAACGAAAATCATCATTCCCTCTGAAATTCAAGGTCTGGCCGGTTTGGCGGAGGGTCTGGTGGAAAGCGTCAAAAATCCCCCCGCAGCAGAGCCGTAATCCAACCGTCATTCACAAACTGCACTCCGGGTTGCCTGCGGGCAATCCGGAGTTTTTTTGAAGGGAGCTTTATGGAACCAACATCTTGCGCAACGTTTCTCCGGCAGCACAATATGGCCCCGGAGCAAGTGGACATC
>CAJMMY010000130.1 GCA_905214605.1 uncultured bacterium
CTGCCAGAGACTTCTTATCGCAGTCCTTGACATTGGGCACAACCAGACCGCCGCTGGGCTGAGCCACAGCCAGACCCATGTTGATGTGCTTGTGGTGCGTCAGCTTGTTATCGGCAAAGCTGCCGTTGATGTCGGGATAATCCCGCAGCACCAGGGAAACAACCTTCATAATGATGTGGTTGTAGGAAACCTTGATGCCCTTGGGTTCCAGAGCCTTGTTGATTGCCTTGCGCAGGTCCTTCATGCCGGTTGCATCGAAAGGACGGGTGAAAGTAACACGAGGGCTGGTGTGCCAGCTGTTCTCCATGTTCTTTGCAATTGCGCGGCGCATGGGAGTGACCTTAATTACCTCGTCTGCATCGTCCTCTGCCACAGCAGCTGCAGCTGCAGGAGCAGCAGCGGGAGCGGGAGCAGCAGCGGCAGAAACCTCTGCCTTCATGACGCGGTGGCCGTCAGCGCCCAAAGCAGCCAGATCCACGCCCAGCTCAGCAGCCATCTTGGCAGCCACGGGGCTGGATTTGATATGCGGGCCGGCAACGAATGTTTCCACGTCTTTGCCCACGATGACGCCGTTATAACCGGTTGCGGGAATTGCAGCCAGATCATAGCCGCGCTCGCCGGCCAAATGCTTTGCATAAGGAGTTGCCAAAACATACTCGCCGGCAGCTCTTGCCACGGGTGCGGCAGCAACGGCTGCAGCAGCAGGAGCAGCAGGTGCAGCCTCGGGGGCGGGAGCAGCAGCAACCGCTGCACCGCCGGCAGGAGCCTGCTCACCGGCAGCGCCCAGATAACCGATTACGGTTTTGCAGGGAACGGTTTCACCCTCACCCACCAGAATGGAGATGAGAACGCCTTCGTCCTCGGCTTCAATATCGTTGGTCAGCTTATCGGTAGCAACGGAGAAGATGATATCACCCTTCTTCACCGTATCGCCAACCTTGACTTTCCACTCTTCAATGGTACCTTCTTCCATGGTAAGGCCAAGTTTAGGCATCAGAATTTCAGTAGCCATAATGTATCTCCTTTACCACAAAATTAAAGTACTTTTTTGATTCCGTTGTAGAGGTCCTCGGGGACGATTCTGTACATCTTCTCCAGTGTGGGAGCAAAGGGAATCGGAGTGAAGGGTGCGCCGTAACGCAGGATAGGAGCATCCAGGTACTCAATGGCTTCCTCAGCAATGGTAGCAGCAACTTCAGCCATTGCGCCGCCCTGCTTAACGGACTCAGCAACCAGGCAAACTCTGTGCGTCTTCTTCACGGAGTTCAGGACGGTTTCTTTATCCCAAGGAGACAGAGTGACCAGGTCAATGACTTCTGCCTTAATGCCGTCTTTTGCCAGCAGGTCAGCAGCGCCGCGGGCATTCTTCATGCCGATGGAGTAGGAAATGATGGTCACATCGGTGCCCTCGCGCTCAATGCGAGCCTTACCGATTTCGTAGGGAACTTCATCTTCCTTCTCGGGAACCATAGCGGACTCTTTGTACAGAACTTTGTTCTCGAAGTAGATGACAGGGTCATCGCACTCGATAGCAGCCTTCAGAACCATCTTTGCATCATAGGGGTTGGACGGAGCCACAACCTTGATGCCGGGAATATGAATGAACCAAGACTCAACGGACTGAGAGTGCTGTGCAGCGCCGCCGCCGGCCATGCCGTCGGGAGCACGCAGAACCAGGGGCACCTTAGCCTGACCGCCAAACATGTAGCGAGCCTTTGCCATCTGGTTGAACACTTCGTCCATGCACACGCCGATGAAGTCAGCAAAGTGCATATCAACAACAGGTCTTGCGCCTGCCAAAGCTGCGCCGACACCGCCGCCGATGATGAACGTCTCGGAAATAGGAGTATCCATCACACGGCCGGGGAACTGCTCAGGCAGTCCTTTGAACTGACCGAAAATACCGCCCTGACGAGCCAGGTCTTCGCCCATAACGAATACCTCGGGGTATTTCTCCATTTCTTCGGCCATTGCCTCACGAGTTGCCTCGGAAAAACTAATTTTACGCATGATTCAGCACCTCCCTCAGTCTACATAGATGTCCTTCATGAACTCGGAAGGATCCGGGTAAGAGCAGGACACAGCATATTCCTTTGCCTTGACGATCTTCTCTTCGCATTCCTTACGGATAGCGTCGCACTCGGCCTTGGTCATCAGCTTTGCGCCGACAACGCGGTCCTCAAAGCGATCCAAAGGATCGTTGTCGTGAAGGATCTGTCTGGTTTCTTCTTTTTTACGATACAGTTCGGGGTCGCCGACGTAGTGACCCTCGATACGGTAGGTCTTAGCCTCGATGAACGTGGGGCCCTCGCCCTTACGTGCGCGCTCAACAGCCTTCACAGCTGCCTGGTACACTTCGAAAACATCGTTGCCGTTGACGATCTCGCGAGGCATATTGTAGCCAGCAGCGCGATCGGAAATATCCTCCACAGCAGTGGTGGTGCGGTACGGAGTGGTAGATGCCCAGCAGTTCATCTCGTTGACGAAAATCACAGGCAGTTTCCATGCAGCAGCCACGTTTGCAGCCTCGTGGAAGGTACCACGGTTGGAGGCACCGTCGCCGAAGAAGACGACGGAAACGTTATCATTTTTCAGAACCAATTTGCTTGCCAGAGCTGCGCCGGTAGCCAGGTTATAGCCGCCGCCGACAACACCGTTAGCGCCCAGCATGCCAACGCTGAAGTCAGCAATGTGCATGGAGCCGCCTTTGCCGTGGCACAGGCCTTCGTACTTGCCGAAGATCTCTGCCATCATCTTGTTCACGTCTGCGCCCTTGGCAATGCAGTGGCCATGGCCGCGGTGGGTGGACTCAATCATGTCGCTGTCACGCAGAGCTGCGCAAACACCGGTAGCAATTGCCTCTTCACCGATATACAGGTGAACGAAGCCGGGAATTTCACCATTCAGGAAGTCTTTTTTCACAGACTCCTCAAAGAAACGAATGGTGCACATTTTGTCGAACAGCTTTTCTGCGGTTTCCTTATCCGTCAGAGGAGCGGTATTCGCAGGATTGGTGATCTGCACAGGAGCGACGCCGGGATAGGGCACGTTGGTGTCCGTGGCGGGGCCGATGTGCGGCAGCAGGGGATTTGCAGTACTGGGTACTGCTTTAGCAGTGGATTTTTTAGCTGTAGCCATGATAGTCCCTTCTTTCAGAATATTCAAAAACTTTCATGAAAAACTCTTACGCTTTTTCCTAATGACCGCGTAAAAAGTTTCATACATTTTAAGGGCGCTTAGAACACGCAGTGGCCGGTTGCCCGGCGCTGCGTGTTCTGTTGCGCATGACCGACCAAAATCGGTCTATTTTTTAATGATTACAGAGTGACTTCGACGCCGAAAGCTGCCAGGAAACTGGTCACTTCGTCCTTGCTCATGCCCTTCTTAACCAGCTGCTGTGCATACTTGGTGTACACGGGATCAGACAGTTCTTTGAATGCAGCAGCCTCTTCGTCGGTCAGGTAGGTAACGGTGACGCCGTTATCGCTCTGCCAACGTGCCAGAGTCTCTTCGTCAGCAGCACGGTTGATTTCGCGCTGATACTCAGCTGCCTTCTGGCCGTTCTCGTCAACGATCTTCTGCATGTCAGCGTCCAGAGAGTCGTACAGTTTCTTGTTCATGGTGAAGAACAGGCAGTCATAGGAACCGGTCCAGTAAGTGACGTACTTCTGAACTTCCTGAATCTGGCTAGAGTCCATGGTAGGAACGGGGTTCTCCTGGCCGTCGTAAGTGCCGGTCTGCAGGCCGGTGTAAACTTCGGACCAGTTTGCGGTGGTGTAGTCAGCGCCCCATGCGCCGTAAGCGTCCATCAGAACGGAAGAACCGGCAACGCGGATCTTCAGACCCTGCATATCAGCGGGGCTCTTAATCTCACGCTTGCTGTTGGTGACGTGACGGAAACCGTTCTCGGCAATGCCCATCACGTGCAGGCCCATGCCTTCCAGAATCTCGCTCAGAGCTG
>CAJMMY010000131.1 GCA_905214605.1 uncultured bacterium
GCCGTGCTGCTGATTCACCCCGCAGCCGTTCTGGCGCTGATTCCTCAGGTTCTGGGCATTTATATGCTGGTGGACTGCGTGTTTAAGCTGCAGGTCGCCATGGACGCCCGCCGTCTGGGCAATAAGGGCTGGTGGGTCAGCTTGATTGTCACCCTGCTGTGCATCTGCTGGGGCTGTCTGCTCATTTGGCAGCCGTTCGGTCTGGAACACTATCGGACCCCGCTCATTGCCAGCGGTCTGGTGGCCGACGGTGTGCAGAATCTGGTCAGCGTGGCATACATTGCCGGAACGGTGAAGAAAACCGAGGCCTCCGGCAAAGCCATCACCGAGCCCGCCGAGAATTGGATTCCCGTGACCATTCCCCCCGCTCCCCCGGAAGACAACCCCCCGGAGCCCGCTCCGATTCAGCCGGAATCGGAATCCCCGGCAGCACCGGAAACATCGGCAGACGCACCCACTCCGGAGCCGGAGCCTGCCCCTGCCCCGGCGGAGACCAAAGAAAGCAAGAAAAAATTCCGTTGGTTTGAGAAAAAAGAGTCCGCCCCGGCGGCGGAGCCCCCTTTGACTCCCCCGAAATTTGACCCGGACCCCATTCCGGACCCCATATTGGAGGATTCCGCGGAAACAACCATAGAAACTGAAGAAAAAGGAGCAAATGAGACATGAGCTACATTCGCAAAGCAGAGCCCAAATGGGTAGAAGGCATGGTCGGCGGTCCCGGCAAGGTATATAACCGCCCCCTGATCAACGGACCGGAAGATTTGTACAACTCCGGCCGTCTGTTTGCACACAACGTTCTGGAAAAGGACTGCGGCGTGGGCTATCACACCCATCAGGGCGAGTGCGAGTTCTACTATATTCTGAAAGGCACTCCCGAGTATACCGATAACGGCGAAGTGATTACCCTGCACCCCGGGGATATCACCTACACCGGCTCCGGCGAAAGCCACGGCATTGTGAACCGCTGCGACGAGCCCTGCGAGTTCATCGCGCTGATTCTCTACGAAAAGCAGAAATAAATTCTGACAGACAACGTCCCCGGAATCCGCTGGATTCCGGGGACGTTCTTTCGTTTTTGTCGATTTATGGATACCGCTCTTTCAGCCGGCGAATATCCGTGCCCACAAAGTGGAGCCACTGGTACTCGCCCAACAAGCGGGAGGTAATCTGCGGGGTGTAGCGGTCGGACAAATCCGCCTCCGTCAGGTTCGTGCTGATAATCATGGGCAGACCGGCAGTGAGCCGCTGATTGATCAGGGTATACAAGGCACTTTGGGTAAATGCCGTGTTCATTTCCGTACCCAAATCGTCCAGAATCATCAAGTCGCAATTCAGATAGTGTTTCACGGTGTTGGCTGCCTCGGCGGTTTCGTCCGGGTCCCGGGAAAATTTTTCCCGTTCAAATGCTCCCAATGCCGCCGTGGCGCTGTCGTATGCCACGCTGAACCCCCGCTCGGACACTGTCCGGGCGATGCAGGCGGACAAAAATGTTTTGCCCAATCCCGGCGCACCGGAAAAGACCATATTGGGGGAGGCGGTGCTGAACCGCTGGGCATACCGGCTGCAAATTTCCCGGTTCATCATCATCAACTCCCGGGGGCTTTCTCCGTGCTCATTCGGCCGGTCGGAGTAGCAATGGGGGTCGAATTTTCCGAAATGCTCGTCTCCCCGGAGCAATTTAGACAGATTCCGGGTGACTTCCCCGTTATACAGCGTTCTCAGACAATGGCACATTTTTCCGCCCACAAACCCGGTATCCCGGCAGTCGGGGCAATCGTAATGGTCATCGGTGTAATCCGCGGGATAGCCTGCCGCGGTGAGAATCGCCCGGCGCTGGGCCTGCAGACGGAGATTTTCCTCCTCCAACTGCCGCAGCCGCTCGCCGCCGTCTTTTTCCAGCACCAAACTGCCCAGCTGGCGCATTTGCCCGTGGAGCGTTTGGTCAATCTGCAGTATCCGGGGGAATTTTTCATAAATCTCCCGCTGCCGAGCGGACTGTTGGTCCTCATTCCGGTGGCGAATGGTATCCAGTTGTTTTCTGGCTGCCGCCAGTAATTTGCCGTCCATAGCCTCTCCTTCGTCTTACAGACTATCCAAAAATTTCTGCAAGCCCTCCCGCTGCCCGGCGGCACTGGGCTGGGGCTGCGCCGGAGCTTTTTCTCCGGACCGGGTTTTGCGGCTGGGCAGGGTATCCCCCTCGGTGATTTCCTCCGGGGTATGCAGACCCTTTTCCTGCCAGCTTTCAATAATCTTGTTCATATACTGCCACCGCAGACCGCCGGTCTGGGTAACCGTCCGGTCGTAGGCAATGAGCAGTGCCTCCAGACCGAATCCCTTTTCAATCCAGCTGTCCACATACTCCCGCTCCGTTTTGGACAGCTCCCGGTCCCGAATGCCCAAACCTTGTTTCAGCTGGGTAATCAGCTCCTTTTTCTGCGCCCGATGCTCCAACAGCGCCTCTGCCTGCTCATAGGTGAAAATTTCCTGCCGTGCCCAGACATAGGCCTCTTTTTCCACAGCCCGCATGGTGGGGAATCGGCTGGTGCCGTACTTTTCCTGATATTCCTCCGTCAGCGCGGTCATCAGAATCATCAGCACCTCCGGGGGCAGCCCCAAGGTGTCGTAAATCCCGAAAAGGGTTTTGGTATCCTGGGTGGACAGCACCCGCCCCAGAATATTCGCCGCCTCCCGCAGCAAATCCCGAAATGCCGGGTCCTGCTGCGTCCGGGTCGCCACGTATTTTGCATCATATTCCGGCAGCTCGTCCACCGGCGCTTTCGGCTTTCCGGAGACGTTCCCGCCCAAAAGGCCGCATTTTTTCAGCATCTGCCCGGCGGCTTGCACCGCGTTGACGTTCAGACGCAAATCCTCCGCCGCCCGCTGCACGCTCATGGGCCGGCCGGCCCGGAGCAGATAGAGATACAGCACCGCGCAATCGCTGTTTCCGCAGCGGAGCAGCTGGTCCGCATCGGACACGGGCACGGAAAGGCAGGCGGGATTGGCCAGGAAAAATTCTTCATTCTGCATCGGGCAGCACCTCCAGACAATTCATCAAATCTTTAGAACGGAAAGGGGCGCCCGGGGGCGCATTTCCGTAAGAAAGTATAGCACGAAAAAGGATTTGCCGCAACACGAAAATCTCTTGTCCAGCAGGCCTGTTCTGTGGTATAATAAGGTGTTAAATTATGTTGTCTTACAAAATTTCCAATGATTTCACAAGTATGGAGTTGTGTTATGATAGAATTGTTGTCACCGGCAGGTTCGCCGGAAAGCGTCATCGCCGCCGTGCAGAGCGGTGCCGACGCCGTATACATGGGATTGGGTTCCTATAATGCCCGCCGGGGTGCGGCCAATTTCTCGGAAGAGGATTTTGCCAAAGCGGTGCGGTATTGCCATATCCGCGGCTGCAAAGTATATCTGACTTTGAACACGCTGGTGGGCGACCGGGAGCTGGCAGACGCCGCCGGTTTGGCCCGCATGGCCTCGGATTACGGTGCCGACGGCATTATTATTCAGGACTTGGGTCTGATTGAAGTGGTGCGGAAGGCTGTGCCGGACATTCCCCTGCACGCCAGCACCCAGATGAGCGTACACAATCTGGCCGGTGTGGAGGCTTGCGCGGAAATGGGCTTGACCCGCGCCGTGCTGGCTCGTGAGCTGAGCTATGAGCAGATTGCGTACATCACCAAGCACTCTCCCATTGAGATTGAAGTGTTTGTTCACGGCGCGCTGTGTTTCTGCCACTCCGGTCAGTGCTATATGAGCTCTCTCATCGGCCGCCGCAGCGGCAACCGGGGCATGTGCGCCCAGCCCTGCCGGATGCAGTACAGCATGGGCGGCCGCATGGACGATTATCCTCTGTCTTTGAAGGACAGCAATTTGGTCACCAAGCTGCAAATGCTGGAAGATGCCGGTGTGGCTTGCGCCAAAATCGAGGGC
>CAJMMY010000132.1 GCA_905214605.1 uncultured bacterium
ACTGGTTGATTCGCGTGACCATCAATCGGTGCAAAATGCTCTTCCGGGCGCCGTGGCGAAAGCATGAGGACATTGCCGACTATGCGGAAACACTGGGGTTTGAGGAGCCCGGTCCAAGCGAGCTGTTTCAGGCTGTAATGGCCTTGGACCGCGCCTACCGGGTGCCGATCTTGCTGTTCTATTATGAGGGATATTCCACCAAGGAAATCGCTGCGCTGCTCCGGTTGCCGGAAAACACCGTCAGTACCCGGCTTGCCCGGGCAAGAAAGCGCTTGAAACACGTTCTGGAGGAGGAACCGTACCATGACTGAGCAAGAAAAAATCCGCGCGGCATTTGCCCCGCTCCATGCCTCCTCTGACACCATTGAGGAGGTTCTGAAAATGACAGACTACACACCCAAGTCCACACATTCTTTCCGAAAGCCGCTGCTGGTTGCCGCCATTGCCTGTCTGCTGGTGGCGCTATCTGTGGGCGCCTATGCAGCCGCCGGTCATTCCATCTTCGGTTGGGGCGGAAATCTGGAAGTCAAGCAAGACGAAAACGGCGATACCCAATCCATTCTCTACACCGAATCCCTCACCGAGCCGGTGGAAATTCAAGACGGCAGAATGTACTTCATCGTCAACGGCGAACGCATTGACATTACCGATTCCGTATCCGAAACCCAACCCTATGAATATTCCTACATTGATGAGGAAAACGTCACCCATTACTGGCTGATTGGTCTCAACGGTCCGGAGTTGGCGCATTACGGCTACAGTGAGTTCCTGCAAAATGCCGATGGCGAGTGGCTCGGCGGATATGTTGCCCGCACCAATATGGAATCCGACGGCAGCTATCCCGCTTGGGTCAGCATTGGAAAAGAAGATATCCATGCCCCGGAGAATTAAAACGCAAAAGCTCCCCTCTGCACCGCAAAAAACGGCGCAGAGGGGAGCTCCATATTGCATTGGAATCCCTGCGGCTTAGTTTTCTTCCAGCCAACGGGTTGCCACGTGTGCCAGATAAGCGGCTGCGGTGGGCAGCACGTCCTCATTGAACACAACCTTGGGGTTGTGGCTGGGCGCCACATCACGGTCCGGGTAGCCTGCGGACAGATACATCAGTGCGCTGGGCACCCGCTCCATCACCAGAGCGAAGTCCTCAGATGCACTTGCCTGCATATCGGGCACGGGACATGCGCCGGGCACAGGCAGCTCTGCCATGTATTTCAGCACTTCTCTGGTGAATTCCGGATTGCAGATGGCAGGAGGAATCTCGGAACCCCATTCCACCGTTGCGGTGCCGCGATAAGCCTCGGCAGTTTTCTCTGCCACTTCCTGCAGACGTTTTACCATGAATGCGCGGGTTTCCGGGTCCGTGGTACGAATGGTGCCTTCCAAAACCGCGGAATCGGGAATGGCATTGCTCACCAAACCGGCAGTGAACTTACCCACCGTCATAATGGTAGGAATCGTGCTGGGCACTTCCCGGGCAATAATTTCCTGCAGTGCCAGATAGACATGCACAGCGATGTTAATGGGGCTGACGCCCAGGTTGGGGTATGCGCCGTGAGAGCCCACGCCGTTGACGGTGATTTTGAAACCGTCGTTGGAGTACATCATGGTGTTCTTATCGTTGTACATATACAGACCCAGAGGAATCCGACCGGGAGCCACGTGGAATGCCATAGCCACATCGGGCTTGGGATTTTCCAGAGAGCCGGCGGCAATCATAGCCTTGCTGCCCTGGAAGGTCTCTTCTGCCGGCTGGAATACCAGCTTGACCATACCCTTCAGGTTTTCCTCGTTCTCTTTCAACATCTTTGCAGCGCCGAGCAACCATGCGGCATGCAGGTCATGTCCGCAGGAATGGGTTGCGCCGGTGGTGCAGGCGAAGGGCTCGCCGGATTCTTCCGTCATCGGCAGCGCGTCCATATCTGCCCGGAGCAGAATCACCTTTCCGCCGGGCTTGCCCACCGTTGCCACCAAACCGTTTTCAATAATGCGCTCCGGCTTGTAGCCCATTTCGGTCAGCTTTTCTTCCAGATAATCCGCAGCTTTTTTGGTCTCCAGACCTACTTCTGCATTCTGGTGAATATACCGGCGGGCATCAACCATCATATCTTTGATTTCTTCCGCTCTTTTCAAATAATCCATGGAATAAACCTCCCATTTAAAATTCAAGTGTCAATATTTTATCATAGCATATACAAAATTGCAATCCATTTTTCACTCGTTTCAGACAACTGATACAGGATTGAATTCTGTCTGAAAAACCGGTTCCGTTTGCCTTTCTCACGGGAATATGATACCATGTTTCCGAACATTTTATTCCGCAGGAGGACACGCCATGACCGCAGAGGAAACGCTGCTGCAAAAACGAATTTTTCTCCGACCATAGACAAACTTCTCCATTTATGCTACAATAAAAACAAGTGCATCTTGCACCGGGAATCTCCTGCTTTGCAGGAATACAGAAAGGAATGTTATCATGAAATCAACTGTTCAGATTATCAATTGGAAAGGTATGCCATGCCTGCAACTCTCCAGCGGCGGCTATACAGCTTGGATTGCTCCGGAAATCGGTTCAAATGTTATCCGTCTGTTCCATGAAGAAAAGGGACTGGAATTTTTCCGCTTTCGGGCAGATAATACACCAGAAGCCATTCAGCAGTCCGCAGAAGTTTGGGGTTTGCCAACGCTCTACCTGCCGAATCGTTTCGCAGACGGCGTGCTGAAAACATCTGATGCGGTTTACCATCTGCCAGTAAACGAAGCTGCACCATATAACAACCACATTCACGGTTTCCTGCATAAGCGGAAACATCGAGTGATGGAACTTTGTGCAGATGAATCCGCAGCATGGGCAAAGACCAGCTACACCTACGATGAAACCGACCCATTCTTTGCAAATATGCCAATTCCGTTTCGGGCAGACTTTACGTTCCGCCTGACCGCAGAAGGTCTGTTCTATAGTGTTACCTTTACGAACTGCTCAGACAAGCAGATGCCAATGTCACTGGCAACCCATACCACCATCAACAGCCCGTTTGTAGTTGGTGCAGCCGAAGCAGATAGCCGGATTACCGTTCCGATTACAGAAAAGTGGGTGCTGAATGAACGCTGCCTGCCAACTTGTGAAATTCTGCCGCTGTCCGATTACGATTTGCAGTATAAGAACGGTACAATGTGCCCTGTTCTGAAGAACATCGACAATGATATGTATACTGCAACCGCACAGACTTTGAATGGAAAGCCGTTCTATGGTCTGACCGCAGTGGATACCAAGACCGGCAAGGGCATTGGTTATGAAGTATCTGAAAATTATCGGTTCTGGATTTTGTGGAACGACAAGGGTCACAACGGTTATTTCTGCCCAGAGCCAATGACTGCTATGATTGACGCACCGAACCTGAATCTTCCAAAGGAACAGACAGGTTATCAGGAACTCGCTCCGCAGGAAACCTTCACTGCAACGCAGCACTTCTTTGCCCTGTAAACAGCAGTTTTTTTGCATTTCAGATAGGCTGTGAAAGAATCATTGTTGTTATGTTGCCTTTTTCCCGTTCTCCTCTGTGAAAACTGTAAGAAACGCTGAAAATCGAGAAACGGTTTGACTTTTTGTTTCAAATATGTTATAGTAAAGTTGGATTTTATTATTAATGGATTTGGAAAAAGGAGATTCAAACAATGAAAAAAGTACTTGCATTTTTGAGTGCGATCGTTCTGGCAGCTGGCGTTGTTGGCTGCGGTTCTGATGCAGATTCTTCCTCTTCTTCTTCGGAAGCTGCTACTACAGAAGCAACCACTGAAGCGATTACAGAGGCAGAAACGGAAGCGGAAACTGAGGCTGAAACCACAGAAGCAGAAACAACGGAAACAACAACAGGCTCAGATGATGCAGAAGCAGATGCAG
>CAJMMY010000133.1 GCA_905214605.1 uncultured bacterium
CTCCGGCCCCCCAGCACGATTCGGACGAGGTGATCGATTGGGTGATCGGAAAGGTCCCCGGGCAAGATTTGAAAAACATCGAGGAAACCGCCGCAAGAGCGGTAGATGCCTGCGAATGTTATATAGAACATGGTGCTGAACAGGCGATGAATCAGTTTAAGTGAGCGAACCCATCAACGAAGAAAGTGGTGACATTCGTGAAAAAATCCTGTATCGCAATGCTTCTTGCCGGTGGTCAGGGCTCTCGGTTATATGCTCTGACCCGTAACGTAGCCAAACCGAATATTCCGTTTGGCGGAAAGTATCGGATTATCGACTTCCCGTTGTCCAACTGCGCCAATTCCGGGATTGACACAGTGGGCGTGATGACGCAGTACCGCCCGCTGCTGCTCAATAGCTATATTGGTTCGGGACTGCCTTGGGATTTGGACAGCTCCGACGGCGGTGTGTATATCTTGCCGCCGTACATGGGTGCCGGGGAGAAAGGCTCCTGGTTTACCGGCACCGCCAACGCAATTTATCAGAACATGGACTTTATTGAAATGTATGACCCGGACAACGTCCTGATTTTGTCCGGCGACCATGTTTATAAGATGAATTATGCGGAAATGCTTCAGGAACATATCGAAAAAGACGCTGCCTGCACCATTGCGGTGCTGCAGGTTTCCATGGAAGATGCAACCCGGTTCGGTATTATGAACGTGGGGGAAGACGGATACATCAACGAGTTTGAGGAAAAACCTCAGCACCCGAAATCCGATTTGGCCTCTATGGGCATTTACATCTTCAACTGGAAGAAACTGAAACATTATTTGATTGAAGACGAGAAAAACGCGGAATCCGATAAGGATTTCGGAAAAAATATTATCCCCAGTATGCTGGCAGCCGGAGAAAAACTCTGGCCCTATCGGTTTGAGGGATATTGGCGGGACGTGGGTACCATCATCAGCCTGTGGGACGCCAATATGGATATGCTCTCGCCCACATTGATTGACCTTTATAATGAGGATTGGCCGATTCGGGGCCGCAGCGCCATTCGGCCGCCCCAGTGGATTGGCGGTCAGGCAGAGGTCAGCCATTCCATCGTGACGGAAGGCTGCGAGGTGGAAGGCTCGGTTTCCAACTCGGTGCTGTCCAACTCCGTTGTGGTGGGAGAAGGCGCTGTGGTCAATTACAGCATTTTGATGCCCGGTGCGGAAATTGAGCCGGGTGCGGTTATTGAGTATGCCATCATCGGCGAGCGAACCCGTATCGGTGCCAATGCTCATGTGGGAACGCAGCCGGACGGCAGCGAAAGCTGGGGTGTTGCAACGGTAGGCCCGGGCATTTGCGTGGGGGAAAACGCTGTGATTCCCGCAGGTGCCATGATTTACGAAGATACGGAGGTGGAGCGCCATGACTAATCTTCACGGAATCATCAGTGCGTACCGGGATTCGCCGGAACTGGGCACCCTGTGCCATGTGCGTACGGCATCGGCGCTGACCTTTGCCGGTCGGTATCGTCTGGTGGACTTTGCATTGTCTTCCATGCGCCTTGCCGGAATTCGCAACGTGGGTGTTGTGATGCAGAAAGAATACCAGTCCTTGCTGGACCATATCGGCAGCGGCAAAGCATGGGATTTCTCCAGAAAATCCGGCGGCATTACGCTGCTGCCGCCGATGAGCCTGAACCGGGAGAGAACCGGCGAATACCGCGGACTTCTGGAGGCTCTGCTGGCTGTGGAGACTTATATCGAACAGATTCGGGAAGACTATGTGGTCATTATGCCGGGCAATCTGGCGGTAAACCTGGATTTGGCAGCCATGCTGAAAGAGCATATTGCCTCCGGCGCCGGCATTACCGCAGCGGTTACAAACCGGGTTCCCAACGGGGAGCATCACCGGTACATCGTGGACGAAAACGGAACGGTGGAGCAGACACTGTACCGCCGCAAGGGAGAAGGTCCCGGCGTGGTGGATATGGAAGTCTACATGATGGAGAAATCCGTTCTGTTGGAGATGATTGATCGGGCAGCGGCAGAGATGCGCTATCGGTTCCATGCCGACGGCATTGCAGGTTTTCTGGAGCGGGGCGGCGTGATGCATATTTATCGCCACAGCGGATATACCATGCAGATTAACAGCAGCCAGGATTATCTGGAGGCAAATATGGATATGCTGAAACGGGAGAATCGCCGCAGCTTATTCCCGGTGGACCGTCCGGTGCTCACCAAAGACCGGGCCGACGTGAGCACCTATTACGGGGAGAACGCGCACGTGCGCAACAGCTTGATTTCCGACGGCTGCTACATTGAAGGAACCGTTGAAAACTGTGTGATTGCACCGGGTGTGCATATCGGAAAAGGCTCTGTTTTGCGCAACTGCATTATTATGCGCGACAGCCGAATCGGTGACGATGTGCAGCTGCACTATGTGGTCAGCGACAAGAATATCTGTGTGCGCGACGGTCAGCAGCTGATGGGCAGCGAAACGGTACCGGTAGTGATTCCCAGAGGTGTTACCGCATAAACTGGAAATGATATGAACACAGCACCGCTGTGCTGCGGCGCTGTGTTCATTTTTTTGTTGAGCAACCATGTTTCCGGTCTTCCGGAAACCATTCCATTTTCCGTCAGGGGAGGAAATCAGATGAATTGGAACCACATTTCAGCCGATGAAATGCGCAGTGCGATTGAAGATAAGCTGAATGCGTATTTTTCCATCACCAGTCAGCAGGCCAATCTGGACCAGATTTTCCAGGCAAGCGCTATGGTGATCCGGGAACTGATGAGCCGATTAAAAAGCACGAACCGGCAGGAGAATTCCGAAAAACAGGTGCATTACCTGTCCATGGAGTTTCTGATTGGCCGTTCCCTGATGAAAAATGCCTATAATCTGGGCGTTGGCGATGCATTGTGTCAGGCATTGGAGGACTTGGGATTCCATGCTGCCGATGTGTTTGAGGCGGAGCCGGATGCAGGCTTGGGCAACGGCGGCTTGGGCCGTCTGGCAGCCTGCTATATGGATTCCATGGCAACGGAGAAAATCAATGCCACAGGTTATTCCATCTGCTATGAACTGGGCATTTTCAAACAGAAAATCGAAAACGGCTGTCAAACGGAAGTGGCCGACAACTGGCGTTTGGCCTCGGAGGGCTGGTTGGTGTCTCATTATGATGAGGCGGTGGAAGTGCGTTTCGGCGGCTATATTCGCCCGAATTGGGACGCAAACGGAAAGTATACGGCAGAGTATGCCGGCTATCAGTCTGTGATTGCCGTGCCCCGGGATATGCTGATTGCGGGATATGACAGCCTGCAGGTCAACACCCTGCGGCTGTGGGACGCCCATAGCAGTCAGGATTTGGATATGTATCTGTTCAGCAACGGACGGTATGTGGAATCCATGGAACAGCGCACCATGGCGGAAGTGATTACCAAGGTGCTGTACCCGGCTGACGACCATCTGGAGGGCAAAATCCTCCGTTTGAAACAGCAATATTTCTTTGTCTCCGCCACGGCGCAGACTATTCTCCGGGAGCATCGGAAACGGTGGGGCGACGTGCGGAATTTCGCGGAGCATCATGTGATTCAAATCAATGATACCCACCCCACGCTGATTATTCCGGAGCTGATGCGGATTCTCATGGACGAGGACGGCTTGGGCTGGGATGAGGCATGGAAAATCGTTACGGCTTCTGTGGCTTACACGAACCATACGGTAATGGCAGAGGCTTTGGAAACCTGGCCGCAGGATTTGATTCAGCAGACCCTGCCCCGGATTTGGGAAATTATCTGCGAGGTCAACCGCCGTTGGCGGGAACAGCTGGTAAGCTGGTACGGCGAAACCGAAACCGTGGGCCGGAATCTGGTGATTCGGGACGGTCAGGTTCACATGGCCAATTTGTGTC
>CAJMMY010000134.1 GCA_905214605.1 uncultured bacterium
GAGCTGATTCCGGAAATGTCGCAAGGGCAGCACTCCAACCTTGGCACGGTGTTCTTCGCCGTTGGATTCAGCGTCATGATGATGTTGGATGTGGCGTTGGGATAATGCCGGTCAGAAAAAATGACAGAAGGGAAGATTTTTGATGATTCAAACAACCGTAAAAGTTTCCGGCATGGCTTGCGCTATGTGCGAGGCACACATCAACGATGCCATTCGCCGGGCATTTCCCGTGGAAAAGGTGACGTCCAGTCACTCCAAAGGGGAAACCGTTATTTTATCCGAAACACCTCTGGATGAGGCGGCAATTCGGGAAACCATTGACGCCACCGGCTACACGGTGGGGGAAATCAAAGCGGCGCCCTACGAGAAAAAGGGATTTTTCCATTTCGGGAAAAAGTAATTCAGTGATTTATCCGACGGCTTGTACTGCAGGCGTTTGGATTGATCTATATACATTCCATATAGGAGGAAAAAATTATGGATATGAAAAAAGTTGGTTTGTTTGCTGCAGGCGTACTGTTCGGCACTGCGGGCATTAAGGTTTTGGGCAGCAAAGATGCAAAAAAGGCTTATGTTCAGACCACTGCCGCCGCTCTGCGGGCAAAGGAAAGCGTGATGACCACGGTGACCACCGTGCGGGAAGGCGCTGACGATATCTACGCAGAGGCGAAGGCTGTCAATGCCCAGCGCGCCGAGGCGGAAACTGCCGCTGTGGTGGAAGACACCGCCGAAGAAACCGCGGAGGAAAGCAAGGCGGAGTGACCCATGAAATGCACGATTCTACATGACATTCCCGGGCGGATGCGGGTGCATCTGTGCTGCGGGCAGATGACGCTGCAGCAGGCAGATGTGCTGGAATACTATCTGCTGTCGGTGAATGGTGTGCAATCCGTTAAGGTTTATGACCGAACCCAAGACGCGGTGGTGGTGTATGATACCAAGCGGGAATGCATTATCTCCGCGCTGTCATCTTTTTCTTTTGCCAAAGCGGAACGCATGGATCTGGTACCGGAGCACACTTCCCGGGCACTGAATCGGGAATTTGAGGACAAACTGGCCGTCACCGTGATGCGCCGGTGCATTTCCAAGCTGTTTCTGCCGGTGTCGGTGACCTCGGCGCTGGCTGCGATTCGCTCGGTGAAGTACATCAAGGAGGGCCTTTCGGCGCTGTGGCACAGAAAGCTTTCCGTTGCCGTATTGGACGGTACTGCCGTTGCGGTGTCCATTTTCCGGGGAGATTTCAATACTGCCGGCTCGGTGATGTTTATGCTGCGGTTGGGCGAGATTCTGGAAGAGTGGACTCATAAAAAGTCCGTAGCTGATTTGGCGTCTGCCATGAGTCTGCGGGTGGATAATGTCTGGCAGCGGGTAAACGGCACCGAGGTGCTGACCAAAGTGACGGATATCCAACCCGGCGACTGCATTGTGATTCGCACTGGTGGCATGATTCCCTTGGACGGCAAGGTCGTGGAGGGGGAGGCGATGGTGAATCAATCCTCCCTCACCGGAGAATCCATGCCCGTGGCAAAGCGCTCCGGCAGCCCCGTTTATGCCGGAACGGTTGTGGAAGAGGGCGAATGCATTGTCTCCGTGGAGAAAGTGTCCGGCAGCGGGCGCTATGACCGCGTGGTCCGTATGATTGAGGAATCGGAAAAGCTGAAATCCACCGCCGAAGACAAGGCAGCCCGCATGGCGGACAAGCTGGTGCCGTACACGTTGGGTGGTACGGCATTGACCTATCTGCTGACCCGGAACGTGACCAAAATGCTGGCTGTGCTGATGGTGGATTTCTCCTGTGCGCTGAAACTGGCCATTCCCATTGCAGTGCTGTCTGCCATGCGGGAGAGCAGCGGACATCATATTTCCGTTAAGGGCGGGCGGTTCCTGGAGGCTGTGGCCGAGGCGGACACCATTGTGTTTGACAAAACCGGCACGCTGACCTATGCCATGCCGAAAGTGGCACAGATTGTGCCCTTCGGTGGACAGGACGAAACCGAAATGCTCCGCCTTGCCGCCTGCCTGGAAGAGCACTATCCCCACTCCATGGCCAACGCCGTGGTGGAAGAGGCAAAACGGCGGGGTCTGACCCATGAGGAGTACCATTCTCAGGTGCAGTACGTGGTGGCCCACGGAATCTCCAGCATGGTGGAGAATAAAAAGGTTATCATCGGCAGCGCACACTTTGTCTTTGAAGACGAGGGTTGCCGGATTCCGGACGGCGAGCAGGAAAAGTTCGATGGAATTTCGGTTTCCTACTCGCAGCTGTACTTGTGCATTGACGGAACTTTGGCGGCGGTGATTTGTATTCATGACCCGCTGCGCCGGGAGGCGCGGGACGCGGTCAAGGCGCTCCATGACTGCGGTTTCCACAACGTGGTGATGATGACCGGTGACAACCGCCGCACCGCGGAGGCTGTTGCCGCCGAGGTGGGCGTCGATGCTGTTTATGCGGAGGTTCTGCCGGAAGACAAGGCAACGTTTATCCGTCAGGAAAAAGAAAAGGGACACACCGTCATCATGGTGGGTGACGGCGTCAACGATTCTCCTGCGCTGTCGGAGGCGGACGCGGGGATTGCCATTTCCACCGGCGCAGCCATTGCCCGGGAGATTGCCGACATCACCATTGCCTCGGAAGACCTGTTTGAATTGGTAACGCTGCGGCAGCTCAGCAAAGCATTGATGAAACGCATTCACGGCAGTTACCGGTTCATTGTGGGATTCAATCTGTCGCTGATTGCTTTGGGCGTGGCAGGGATACTGCCGCCCACCACTTCGGCGCTGCTGCACAATGGCTCCACACTGGCCATCAGTCTGAAAAATATGACAAATCTATTGCCGGAGGACGAAACCGCCCAAAAGGCATAAGCAAACGGAGAGCAGAGAAATGAGTAATTGTTTCTCTGCTCTTTCTGCATATAAACAATACGATTATATGCAGAAAGGACGGCACTATATGAGATATTTCGACTATTCGTTTTTAAATAACGGCTTGCTGCCGGCAAGTCTCGTGAATTTGACCTCCAATATTACGGCACTGAAAACAATGGCCGGTGTACGCAAGGAGGACCCGTTGCAGACAGCATTGACACAGTGGGAGAGGTTCTGCGCAGCGATGGACGATTTGGCTAAACGGCGAGGGTGGAAATAGTACATAACGACGAAATAAAAGCGAAAGCGGCGATCGCCGGTATCCGAGATGGATGAATCATGTAGTAAATGAACCGCCCGAATCCATTGCACTGCAATGGATTCGGGCGGTTTCCTCTGTCTCCATGAGGTCAGTAAGGGCGACACATGTTGTCGTATTCTATTTTATAATCCTCAAAAATTGGATCCTGCATATAGCCATCGACCAATGTTTTGTCACAGTCCCAAATAACTGCGATAATATTTGCCATTGTTAACCTCCTTGTAAATACATTTACGCCGCAGCGTTTGCATTAACCCTTTCAATCGCCTGCCGGATGCCTGTCCACACGGACAGGTCTGTGAACACCTCCACGATGCTGCCGTAGTCTGTGAACGGCGCTTCCTGCAAAACGGACAGATCTTTCATCATGCCGTTGTGTACGATATACTCCACAATCTGGTTTACGAAGTAAATCTGCCTGCTGTCAAGGGTCGCATCATTTAGGTACTGTGCAAAGGCTTCTTTTGCAGCGTTCATGTCAAGCCCGACGATTTCACGCACGAACTCCCCCAGCGGCTTCTGGCCGTACTCAGCCTCATAATCCTGTTTCGTCCCGACTTCGCTCCAGAGTGCCTTTTCCAGCGCCTGCACGTCCTCCGCAGTCAGAGGAACATTGCCCTTTAGCTTGGCAATGGCCGCATTGTCCATGTGCTGCCGCACATAGAATTCTGCTTTAGCCTTGTAGTTCTTAAG
>CAJMMY010000135.1 GCA_905214605.1 uncultured bacterium
GATCTCCATGTTGTTGACGTTAAAGGCACCGATTGCATATCCGCCCTCATACGCTTTCTTGAACATCTCGGTTGTCGTTACAATGGCCATTGACAAAAATACCTCCTGGAAATAGAATAGAACTAATCAGTAGTTGATTTGTTCCTCTATATTACCATAAAACATCTGCAAAATATACTCTTTTTGGAAAAAATCAGGGATAATATTGAAATAAATTTAACTACAATCGTTTGAAGTAGAAAATTTAAGGAGGCAAACAATATGGGTGAACATTTGACCGGAGCATGTATTTTCGGCCAATCCGGCGGTCCTACGGCCGTCATTAACGCCAGCGCTTACGGAGTGATAAAGGCTGCTCTGGAATCCCCCTATATCACGCGCGTACTGGGTGCAGCAAATGGCATTACAGGTGTGCTGAACGACCGTCTGTACGATATGGGCGAGGAAGATCCTTACGAACTGTCCCTGCTGCTGCACACCCCATCTTCCGAGCTGGGCTCCTGCCGTTATAAAATCAAGGACCCGGATGAAGACGATACCGATTACCGCCGGATTCTGGACGTATTCAAGAAATACAACGTACGGTACTTCTTCTATAACGGCGGCAACGATTCCATGGATACCTGCAACAAAATCAGCCGCTACATGGAAAAGGTTGGATACGAGTGCCGCGTGATTGGTGTGCCTAAGACCATCGATAACGACCTGTTCGGCACTGACCACTGCCCCGGTTTTGCAAGCGCAGCAAAATATATCGCAACCTCTTGCATGGAAGTTTCCAAAGATGCGCGGGTTTATGACACCGGAATGGTCACGATTATTGAAATCATGGGCCGTCACGCCGGTTGGCTTGCCGGCAGCGCAGCCATTGCAACCTATTGCGGCTCCGGTCCGGACCTGATTTACCTGCCGGAAGTGGATTTCTCCATGGAGAAATTCCTGGATGACGTGAAAAACGTATATCGCCGGACCGGTAAGGTTCTGGTGGCGGTTTCCGAAGGCATTCATTACGCAGACGGCACGTTTGTGTCCGAGGCAAAAACCTCCGCAACCGACGGATTCGGTCATGCACAGCTGGGCGGCTTGGCTGTGATGCTGGCTGACATTGTAAAAAAAGAGCTGGGCGGTGTAAAGGTCCGCGGTATCGAGCTGTCTCTGCTTCAGCGTTGTGCAGCACACACAGCTTCTCAGACCGATGTTGACGAGGCATATCTGGCGGGCAAAACCGCATTTGACAGCGCCGTTGCCGGTGAAACCGGAAAGATGGTTGCATTCAAACGCGAAATCGTGGACGGCGAATATCAGTGCAAGATGGAACTGATTCCCTTGACCGATGTTGCAAACTACGAGAAGAAAGTTCCTCTGGATTGGATCAATGCGACGGATAACTTCGTGACGATGGACTTCATTGAGTACGTGATGCCCTTGATTCAGGGTGAGCCGGAAATTCCCCGGGAGCACTCCATGCCTCGCTACGCAAAGCTCAAAAAAGTTTTCTCCGACGGCAGAAGTTTTGATTAAGCATTATAGATGATAAGAAACCGGCAGGCTGCACATTGAACAGCCTGCCGGTTTCTTTTTCACTTTGTTATGTGTTTACTTCAAAATTTCTGCCAAAACGTCCTGCATATCATACAGACCGGGTGTCTGCACACCGCACATATAGATGGCGGCATTTACGGCCCCCTCTGCAAATACATCACGAGACAATGCGGAGTGTTTCAGTTCCACAATCTCCTGGTTGCCGGCAAAAATCACCTCGTGGTCACCCACAATGTTACCGCCGCGTACGGAATAAATGCCGATTTCATTTTTCCCTCTTGGACGGCGCACACTCTGCCGGTCATATACATACTCAGTACCTTCCGGCAGCTGCGATGCGGCAGCATCTGCCAACATCAATGCCGTTCCACTGGGTGCATCGACTTTCCGGTGATGATGACGTTCGACAATTTCAATATCGTAGTCTTTGCCCAAAACAGCAGCAGCTTTTTTCACCAATGCCAGCAGCAGATTGATGCCCAAAGACATATTTCCGGAGCGGAACATCGGTACAACCTGAGCGGCAGCCTCAATTTCCCGGATTTGCTCTGCCGAGTAGCCTGTGGTACACAATACAGCAGGCATTTTCTTCTCCGTGCAATACCGCAGCAGCGCAGTCAAATTTGCGGGGTTGGAAAAATCAATCAGTACATCTGCCTCGCCGGGAAATTCCATCGGGTCGGAATAAACCGGGAAATCATTTTTCTGAATGGGTGTGCGGTTGATGCCGGCAGCAATCTCCACATCCGGATTTTCGCTGCACAGCTGCGCAACAATTTGGCCCATGTGACCATTACACCCGGAAATCAATACTCGAATCATATCTTTCGTAAACTCCCGTTCAAATCAAGTCCAGTTCTTTCAAGCAGGCTTTCAGCTTTTCCAGATTACCCGGCTGCATATCCACCAAAGGCAGACGCAGATGACCCACATTCATGCCCATCAAGTTCATGGCGGTTTTCACGGGAATGGGGTTGGTTTCCACGAACAGCGTAGAGAACAGATTTGCATACTTCATGTGAATATCCTGTGCAGTCTGGAAATTACCCTTCAATGCAGCGTCACACATATCGGCAACGGCTTTCGGAACGATATTCGACGCAACGGAAATAACGCCTTTTGCGCCCAATGCCATCATTGCAACGGTATTGTCATCGTTGCCGCTCCAAATGTTCAGCGCATCACCGCAGAGATACCGAGTCTTGGAGAACAAAGAGAAATCACCGGATGCCTCTTTCGCACCGTTGATGTTGGGGTGCTCGGACAAAACCTTGTATGTCTCAGCCGTAATGCCGATGCCGGTGCGGGACGGTACGTTGTACAGTACCATAGGCACGTCAACGCGGTCTGCCACATAAGTAAAGTGCTGAATCAAACCAGCCTGCGTGGTCTTGTTGTAGTACGGTGTAACCATCAGCACACCGTCATACTTTGCCTCTCCGGCAGCTTTGCCGAGACGATAGGCGGTCATGGTATCATTGGAACCGATGCCTGCAATCAATTTCATGCGGCCGGCATTGTGCTTTGCGCAATACTGAATCAGTTCTTCATGTTCATCCAGATTCTGGGTTGCGTTTTCACCGGTGGTGCCGCAAATTACCAATGCGGACGTTCCGTTTTCTGCTTGAAAATCAATCAGTTCGCCCATTTTGGGGAAATCAATACCGGTTTCACAGTAGGGAGTTACAATTGCAGTGCAGGAGCCGGTAAAAATCGGTGTCTTTTTCATGTTTGAAAACCTCCTTGTAATATAAGCACTTTTTTATTTGTCCATCCAACCTTCGGCACACAGCAGTTCTGCCAATTCCACTGCACCGCCGGCAGCGCCGCGGAGGGTGTTATGTGCCAAAGAGACGAATTTATAATCATACTGGGTATCCTCACGCAAACGGCCGATAGATACGGTCATACCGTTGCCCAGCATACGGTCCAACGCAGTCTGCGGACGATTATCTTCCGTAAAGTACTGCAGGAACTGCTCCGGTGCGGAAGGAAGCTTCAGCTCTTGAGGGCGACCCTTGAATTTTGCCCAAGTCTCAATCATTTCTTCCTTTGTAGGTTTCTGATCCCGGAACTTAACGAACACAGCGCCCATATGGCCGTTGGAAACCGGAACACGAATGCACTGTGCTGTGATACCGGGAGCGGGTGCGTTTACAATCACGCCGTTTTCAACGTGACCCCAGACTTTCAAGGGTTCCTGCTCGCTCTTCTCTTCTTCGCCGCCGATATAGGGAATCACATTGTCCACCATTTCCGGCCAGCTTTCAAATGTTTTGCCGGCGCCGGAAATTGCCTGATAGGTACAAACCAGAATCTT
>CAJMMY010000136.1 GCA_905214605.1 uncultured bacterium
CTCCCGTGGGGCTGATTTTTTGTTTGCCTTATTGAATCCCCATTTTTTGGAACAGAGTTTCGCGATTGGCAGAGAAGGGGCGGTTGAATCGGCCCAACGTGATGGGGAGACTCTCCGAGACGCTGAGGTGATTCACCACTTCATCGCAGGTCAGTAAAATCTGATACCCCCGCTGAGACAAAACCGATTTTGCGTCTTTGGAGTAAATACCGAACGGATAGGCGAACGTGGTAGGGACGAACCCCAACTGTTCCGAAAATCGGAGCTCAATTTGTTCCAAATCCTCGCATAGCGCACGTTGATAGTCCGCGGAGGATTCGCCCGGCAGACTGCCGCAGCCCCGCCGAACTTTCAGATGATGCATATCGTAGGTGTGAACGGCGAGCTCCACATGGGGATTTTGGGATAGTGCTTGCAGCGCCGGCCAAGAAAGATAGGCGTACTTCACGTTGGTGTCGCCGTTTTCCGTATAATCATCGGAAAATTTTCCCACAATGGCCAAAACGGCGCTCATGTCATATTGCTCCAACAAGGGCAGCGCATAGGCGGCAAAACTGGCTTGCCCGTCATCAAAGGTGATGAGTACCGGTTTTTCCGGCAGGGTGCCGCGCCCTTCTGCATAGGCAAGCAGCTGCTCGGTGCGGACGCTTTCGTAGCCGTGGTCTTGCAGATATTGCAGGTCCTGCTCAAAGGTTTCCGGAAGAATCACGTAGTCTCCGCAAGCTGCTCTGTCGGTGCGGATATGATGATACATCAGCACCGGAAGAGAGACGGTTTCCGGGGTGTCTTGCGCAGTAACAGCCACAGCGGTCAGCAAAGAGAGCCCTGCCAAGCCAATCAGACACCGCAGCACGTATTTTTTCAAGTCCGACACCTCCCGTTTGCATATAGTTTTTGCTGCGAATCACCTGCATATTCCGGGAAAAATCGGAAAATGCCCCGGACAGAACGTCCGAGGCATTTGATTTTTTGTGAATTAAGCTTTCGCTTGTTTGGTACCAAACTGATGCTGTTCAATTTTTTTGAGCACCACGAAATATGACGGCACCAATAGGGAAGTTGCACCAATCCAAGCCAGAGGTGTTGCAAAGCAGACGCCGCCGTAACCGATGACACGGACCAGACCCAATGCAGCCACCGAGCGCATGACCAATTCAATGATGCAGGCGAGGAAAGGAATCAGCGCGTTGCCGACGCTTTGAATGGCGGCACGGTAAATAATCAGAGCGCCCAAAACCAAATAAAACGGCACAACGGTAATAAGATACTGGTTGGAGTATTGAATGATTTCCTGAGTCGGTTGGTCGATAAAAATCGGCACAATGGCATTTCGGCACAGCAGCAGGAAAACACCCATGAGCACGTTGGCAATTTCCAACTGAATCAGGCAAGCGGTAACGCCTTGACGAATCCGACTGAATCGGTCGGCACCGTAATTCTGAGCCACATAGGAAGAAACTGCCGTGGCGAAAGCGGTATTCACCTGAATGGAAAGCTGGTCCACCTTAATGGCTGCGGTGAAACCGGCGATTGCCTCCGGTCCCAGCTTATTCACGGCAACCTGCATGGCAAGCTGTCCGATGCACATAACAGCCATTTGGAATCCCATGGGGAAACCGATGGCCAATAGGGACTTTGCGCTTTTCGTCCATTCTTTCCAAAGCGCCACGGGGCGGAGAATGGGGAAACGCACCAAACCGATGATCGTGCACAGCAGAGCGGAAACAAACTGGGAAAGCACCGTTGCCCACGCTGCGCCGCCGACGCCCATTTGTAAGGGAACAATGAACACCACGTCTAGCACAATGTTCAGCAGCGCGGAGAACACCAGCAGGAAAAAGGGCGTCCGGCTGTCTCCCAGAGCGCGAAGAACGTTGGAAATCATATTGTAAAAAACCGTTGCACCGGTGCCCAACAGAATGACCAACAGGTACTCATAGGCAGCTTGATAAATGCGGTCCGGTGTTTTTAGTGCAGTCAGAATCTGATGAATACAGCCGCAGGAAACAGCGGTAATGGCAACCAGAAAAATTCCGGACAAAATCCATGACGCCCCCAGATTCCGCTGCAGCCCTTCCGTATCTCCGGCACCGTAACGCTGCCCCAAACAGATGCCGAAACCGCCGGTAACGCCCTGCACAAACAGCAGAACCAAGGTGACAACTGTGCCGGTTGCACCCACGGCAGACAATGCGTCGGGACCCAGCGTACGGCCGACAATAATGGTATCAGCCAATGTATACAGCAGTTGAAACAGATTGCCCCCCATCACCGGGAGTGCGAAGAAAAATATGGTCCGAAATGGGGAACCAACAGTCAAATCTTTTTCCAAGACAACTGAAACCTCACTTTGAAATAAAAAGTGTTTCGACGACTTTCGAAACACGGTATATTGTAGTGATTTTTTGCAAGCTTTCCATTCTCAAAATGAACAAATTTTCGGAAAATTCGGAAGGAAACCATGCAGCGATATGACGGTTTGCCGAGTGTCTTCCGGCGGGAAGAAAAAGCAACTCTTTTTCGCTTGACTATTTTCAACGATGGGGATTTGTGGTATAATATTTTAATATGTTTTGAACCCGGAGGAGGGAAGAAAATGAGTCAGTTTCATGTGGTCAGTGAATATCAGCCCTCAGGCGACCAACCGGAGGCAATTCAGACCTTGGTAGACGGTCTGAATCACGGGATTGATGAGCAGGTGCTGTTGGGTGTGACCGGCAGCGGCAAGACCTATACCATGGCGAAAGTCATTGAGCAGGTACAGCGCCCCACGTTGGTGTTGGCTCATAATAAGACCTTGGCGGCACAGCTGTGCGCGGAATTCAAGGAGTTTTTCCCGGACAACGCGGTGGAGTATTTCGTTTCCTATTACGATTACTATCAGCCGGAGGCATATATCCCTCATACGGACACTTACATTGAAAAAGAATCGTCCATCAACGATGAAATTGAGCGCCTGCGCCACAGCGCAACCTCTTCGCTGTTTGAACGGAGAGATGTGATTGTGGTATCATCGGTTTCCTGCATTTACGGTTTGGGTGACCCCATTGATTACGCAAACATGGTCATTTCTCTGCGCACCGGTCAGACCAAAGAGCAGGAAGAGCTGATGCAAAAGCTGATTGAAATTCGCTATGAGCGAAACGACATTGCATTTGAGCGAAATATGTTCCGTGTGCGGGGAGACACTGTGGAGATTTTTCCGGTGTATTCTCATGATAAAGCCATTCGCGTGGAATTTTTCGGAGATGAAATCGAGCGCATTTCGGAAATCAATGTGGTTACCGGAACCCCTACGCGCATTCTGAACCACGTGGCAATTTATCCTGCCAGTCACTATGTGACCACCCGGGAGAAAATGGACCGGGCTGTGGGAGAGATTCGCAAGGAATGTGACGCGCGGGTGCAGTATTTCCAGGAGCAGGGCAAGCTGATTGAGGCGCAGCGCATTGCACAGCGGACGAATTACGATATTGAAATGATTCAGGAGCTGGGATATTGCTCCGGAATTGAGAACTATTCCCGAGTCATCAGCGGCAGACCTGCCGGCAGCGCGCCGATGACGCTGTTGGATTATTTCCCGGAGGACTTTGTTCTGTTTGTAGACGAAAGCCACGTAACATTGCCGCAGGTGCGCGCGATGTACAACGGAGACCGCGCCAGAAAGGACACGTTGGTGGAGTGCGGATTCCGTCTGCCCTCGGCTTATGATAACCGGCCTTTGAAATTCGAGGAATTTCAGCAGCGGATTCATCAGGCAATTTACGTTTCCGCTACCCCCGGGGAATATGAATACAGCAGAGCCGGACAGATTGCGGAACAAATCATTCGACCCACCGGACTTTTGGACCCGAAAATTGAC
>CAJMMY010000137.1 GCA_905214605.1 uncultured bacterium
CGGCGGCGTGCTGCTGTACAGTACCTGCACGGTGCGGCAGCGGGAAAATGAAGATGTAGTCCGGGAGTTTCTGTCCCGCCACGGGGAATTTTCCCCGGAACCCTTTGAATTGCCTTTGGGGATTGGCGAGGTTTCCGCGGGCATGTTTACATTCTGGCCCCATCTTCACGGAACCGATGGATTTTTTGTGTGCAAAATGAGGAAAACAGTATGAGAGACATTAAAGCAATGCTGCCGGAGGAAATTGAGGCTGCGCTGAAAGAAATGGGCCAGCCGAAATACCGGGCGGGCCAGATTTTTGAGTGGCTGACCCGGGGGGTGAAATCCTTTGACGAGATGAGCAATCTGCCCAAGGATTTGCGCGCCAAACTGGCGGAAGAATTTTATATAGACGGTCTGACCTGCCTGCGCAAGCAGGTTTCTCAGGAAGACGGCACCATCAAATACCTCTGGCAGCTGCGGGACGGCAATGCCGTGGAAACGGTTGTGATGCGGTATAAATACGGCAACACGGTTTGTATTTCCTCTCAGGTCGGCTGCCGGCAGGGCTGCGCATTCTGCGCGTCTACCATCGGCGGCTTGGTCCGGTGTCTGGAGCCCTCGGAAATGCTGGACGAGGTGCTGTATTCTCAAATGGAATCCGGTCTGCCTATCGGACACATTGTGCTGATGGGAATCGGGGAACCGCTGGATAACTTTGACAATGTTATGCGGTTTTTGGAGTTGGTGAATCACCCGAAGGGAATGAACATCGGAATGCGCCACATTTCCTTGTCCACCTGCGGTTTGATTGAAAAATTTGACAAACTGGCCGAACGTAATTTACAATTAACATTATCCGTATCGCTGCATGCACCCGATGATGAAACCCGGAGTAAAATCATGCCGGCCAACCGCGGCCGGGGCGTGGAGAATCTGATCAGTGCCTGCGAGCGGTATTATGAGAAGACGGGACGGCGGATTTCCTTTGAATACGCCATGATTGACGGTGTGAATGATACCCCGGAGCATGCAAAGCTGCTGGCAAAGCATGCCCGCCGGGTGAGCGCCCATGTCAATCTGATTCCCTTGAACCATGTGGACGAAAGCAAGTTTGAACCCAGTACGCCGGAGCATTTGAAGGCATTCCAGAAAATCCTGCGGGATTCCGGTGTGAATGCCACGGTGCGGCGGAAACTGGGCGGCGATATTGACGCATCTTGCGGACAGCTGCGAAAGAAATTGGCCACCCGGTAACAAACAAACCGGGCTGCTTCGGAGAACATGAATGAACAGTTATGGAGTAACCGACAGAGGAAAAGTCAGAGCTGAAAATCAAGACAGTTTCGTAATTGAATGGATTGAGAGCAAGGAGTGCTTGACGGCTGTGGTCTGCGACGGAATGGGCGGAGCCAATGCGGGAAGTCTGGCCAGTACGCTGGCATCGAAGAGCTTCATTTTCTATTTGGACGAGCGCATTTCCGCATCACGCTCCAAAAACCCGGACATCAAGCGACATTTGAACAATGCTTGCCGAAAGGCAAACGATCTTGTCTATTCCTATTCCTTTTTCAGCTCGAATTACACCGGTATGGGAACCACGTTGGTGGGCGCTGCCATGATGGGCAATCAGGCGTTTCTGGTGAACGTGGGAGACAGCCGGGGCTATTGGCTTGGAAAAAAGAAAATTGTTCAGATTACCAAGGACCACTCCTATGTGCAGACCTTGATTGACAAGGGAATTCTCACGCCGGAACAAGCGGCAAGACACCCGCAGAAAAACTCGATTATGCGGGCCTTGGGGGTGGACGAGCAAGTGGAATGCGACCTGTTTGTGCAGAAAATGGCCAAAGGGGACCGGATACTGCTGTGCACCGACGGTCTGAGCAATTTCTTAACGGAATCTGAAATTTTGAAACTTGCGCAAACGTATAAAACGCCGGAAGATCTGGCGAAGAACTTAGTGAGAAGTGCGCTGAATGCCGGCGCAAACGATAACGTGACTGCCGTAGTTTTGGCACGATGAGAGAGCGTTACAACGCAATTTGAATGGAGGTACTCCATGGAAAACGATAAATTTTTGAATACATTGTTAGATGACCGATACCAAATGATGGAGGTAATCGGCCGGGGCGGCATGGCGGTGATTTATAAAGCGCTGGACACCCGGCTGAACCGATATGTGGCCATTAAAATTCTGCGGGAGGATATTGCAACGGACCCGGAGCTCCTTGCGGATTTCACCAGTGAGGCGCAGGCCATTGCAAAGCTGACGCACCCCAATATTGTGGCTGTGTACGACGTGGTCAGTTCTCCTGCCGCGGATTACATTGTGATGGAGCTGATTGAGGGCATTACGCTGAAACAGTACATTCTCCGCCGGGGGGCATTGAGCTGGAAAGAGGCGCTGCACTTCTCTACCCAGATTGCCAAGGCATTGGCCCATGCCCACAGCAAGGGAATTATCCATCGGGACATCAAACCCCAGAATGTGATGATTCTGAAAGATGCCAATATCAAGGTGGCTGATTTCGGCATTGCCTCTCTGGAAAACCGGAAACGGGAGGCTCAGGGAAAAGCCGTGGGCTCCGTGCATTATATTGCTCCGGAGCAGGCGAAGGGTTATCCTGCCGATGCGCGCAGCGACGTCTACTCTCTGGGTGTGGTGATGTACGAAATGCTCACCGGTGTGCTGCCCTATGACGGCAATACCCCCCAGGAAGTGGCCATCAAGCACATTGCAGGGGAGTATATTCCGCCCCGTCAGCTGAAATCGGACATTCCCGAGGAGCTGGAGCGCATTACCATGAAGGCAATGAATGCCGATATTGATAAGCGGTACAGCTGCGCCGGGGATTTGCTGAAGGATTTGGAGGCATTCCGGCAGAAAATGCTGACCATTGAGACCATGTCTTCCAACGGCGGCAATCAGCAGGAAGAACCGGCCAATGTAAAACCTGTGTCCGTGCGTGAGGTTTCGGAGGAAACCTATCAGCGCCGCCGGGTGCGCAGTCGGAGGGTGAGCATCCTCTCCGGTGTGTTCGGCGTGGTTTTGGTGATGCTGGCGCTGTTTGTATTCCTTTGGAATTTCTGGGTGAAAGACCTGTTTGCTGATGCGGAACGGGTGGCAATCCCTCAGTTTGAAGGCAAGCAGTATGAAGATGCTATGCAGGAATTGAAGAGCAATCCCGACCAAGATGTGTTCCGGATTCACGTGACGTACACCGTGAATGCCGATGTGCCGGAGGGTCAGGTGATTTCTCAGGAACCGGACGCGGGCAAAACCGTGGTGCCGGATTCTGACGGCATTGGGCTGTCGCTGTTCCATGAAAGGGCATGTTGCCCGCATTCAGGCGGACGGTGTGGACTGTGTGGAGATTTCCGAATCCTTGATGCAGGAAATGCGGTCGTCTATTATTTTTCTGGGGGCACTGTTGGGGCGGTATGGAAGTTGTACGCTGTCCTATCCGGGTGGCTGCGAACTTGGCCCAAGACCCATTGATATGCATTTGCAGGCATTGCGAAGCATGGGGGCAGAGATTGTTCAAAATGGCGGAAGATTGCTCTGTCGGGCAGCAAAAGGGTTGCGGGGAAAGAAAATTTCGTTTAAATATCCATCGGTCGGTGCAACAGAAAATATCATGCTGGCGGCGGTATTGGCAACGGGTACGACCATGATTTATAATGCTGCCAGAGAGCCGGAAATTTGTGACCTGGCATCTTTTTTGCGGCAGTGCGGAGCAAAGATTTACGGTGATGGCGGCGACACTATCACGATTGAAGGCGTTTCTGCATTACATGGAACGGTTTACCGGATTATGCCAGACCGCATTGTTGGCATGACGTATTTAACCGCTGCTGCT
>CAJMMY010000138.1 GCA_905214605.1 uncultured bacterium
GCAAAACCGCCGTCTTCCGGAACCTTGCGGAAAAAAATATCGAAATAGGTGATCTGGTCTTTTTTGCCTTGCTCAAAATATCCGTTGCCCATGGTCAGCTCGTAAAAATCGCAGAGCATGGTCATATTCAAAATTTTATCGTTGACTGCCATAAAAGAATCCTCCTGAGATACTCTTGGTAAGTTTAGACAAGTTTACCATTAAAATTACCCCTTTGCAATGCTTTTTCACGAATTTCTGAGTTAATGTCTTGACAGGTGCATTTGCAGCTGGAAAAAGAGCGGGGAAATAGGGGAAAAATGTTTGACTTTCCCGGATTCATGTTATATTGTATATTGGATTGAGTGAGCATAGAAGCTATGCTGAAAAACGGAAAAATAAAGTTGGAGGCGCGCAAATGTCTTTAAGTGAAGAAAGAGCATTGGAGCTGCAGGAACTGTGCCGCAGATTCCGCGTGGATGTGCTGTCCGCAATCCACACCGCACAGTCCGGACACCCCGGCGGCAGTCTGTCTGTGTGTGAGATTCTGACCCTTCTGTACCAGGAGCGGATGAATCTGGACGCAAGTCACCCCGATGACCCCAATCGGGACCGTTTGGTTCTGTCTAAGGGTCATGCTGCACCCATGCTGTATCGGAACCTGATTGAAAAAGGGTATCTGCCTGCAGATTCCATGTCCACCCTGCGGAAAATCAACAGCGAGCTGCAGGGCCACCCCTGCAACCACACCCCCGGTGTGGAAATGCCTGCCGGCCCTCTGGGTCTGGGTCTGGCTGCCGCACAGGGTATGGCTATGGGTCTGAAACTGGACCATTCTCCCGCACGTGTTTACGCCATTCTGGGCGACGGCGAGCAGAATGAGGGCGCTGTTTGGGAGGCTGCTGCAAGCGCACCCAAATTCGAGCTGGACAACCTGTGCGCTGTGACCGACTACAATAAGGTGCAGCTGGACGGCACCACCGATGAAATCATGCCTCTGCGGAATCTGGCCGACAAATGGCGGGCTTTCGGCTGGCATGTCATTGAGTGCGACGGCCATGACCTGAAGGCTCTGGACGCTGCTTTCGACGAGGCAGAGCAGACCAAGGGTGTGCCCACGATGATTATTGCAGACACCGTGAAGGGCAAAGGCGTTTCCTTTATGGAAGGCAAGAGCGCTTGGCACGGCAAAGCCATCGATGACGAGAGCTTTGCACAGGCTATGAAAGAACTGGAGGGCTGAGAAGATGGCAAAACAGCTGAGAGAAGTATACGGTACCGTTCTGGCTGAGCTGGGCGAAACCAATCCGGATATTGTTGTGCTGGACGCTGACCTGTCCGGCTCCACCAAGTCCAAACTGTTTGCAAACGCACACCCCGACCGTTTCTTTAACATGGGCATTGCAGAGTCCGACATGGTTTCCACCGCTGCCGGTCTGGCTGCTGTGGGTAAGGTTCCCTTTGTGAACACCTTCACCGTGTTTCTGACCACTCTGGGTCTGATTGCTGCCCGGGGTCAGGTTTGCTACGGCAATCTGAACGTGAAATTCGGCGGCGCTTACTGCGGCATGTCCGACGCTCTGGACGGTGCATCTCACCATGCTCTGGAAGACATCGCCAATATGCGCAGCCTGCCCAATATGCGCATCATTGCTCCCTCCGATGAGACCAGTGCCCGCTGGGCTACCAAGTGGGCAGCTGAAAACTACGGCCCGGTGTACCTGCGCCTGAGCCGTGATGTATATCCCGACCTGTATCCCGCCGGCACCCAGTTCGAAATGGGCAAGGGCGCCATTGTCCGGGAAGGCACCGATGTGACCGTGATTGCCTGCGGTCTGCTGGTGCACAAGGCCATCGAGGCTGCGGAAGAGCTGGAAAAATCCGGTGTTTCCGTCCGCGTGGTGGATATGTACTCCATCAAGCCCATTGACGCAGAGCTGATTGTCCGCTGCGCCAAAGAGACCGGTGCAATCGTTGTGGCAGAAGAGCACAACATTTACGGCGGTCTGGGCAGCGCTGTGTCCGAAGTTTTGGCCCATGAGGGTGCTGCTGCTCCCACGGAATTTGTGGGCGTGCAGGATACCTTCACCGAGTCCGGCAAATACGCCGACCTGCTGGCAAAGTACGGTCTGGACGCTGCCGGTGTCCGGGCAGCCATCGAGCGCGTCCTGGCGCGGAAGAAATAATTCCGCTTTCGGAAGAGTCATCAGGCGGTACCTGCGGGTATCGCCTGATTTTTACGGAAAAAAATTCGAATCCTCGGGAACTTTTTCCCGGCGGCATCGTCTAAAATCCGTACGTGATACAAAATACTTACTTTCAAAACAGAGGAGAATGGATCTATGAAAAAACTGACCGCGTGGGTACTGCTGCTGACGATGCTGCTGTCTTTGACTGCCTGCGGCAAAAAACAGCCGGAAGAGACGAACCCCACCCCCAGTCCCGAAGTGACGGTTGCTCCGGAAACCGACAAGGAAGAGGAAACCCAGAAACCGGCAGGACAGCCTACCGAAACCCCTGCACCTACTAAGAAACCGGCGGAACTTCCGGCTGCAAAGCCCACGAAGGCACCCAAACCTGTAGAGCCCCCCAAACCCACCGTTACGGAAACCCCTTCCGTGACCCCGGCACTCAGCGAGGAAAAGCTGCAGACTCTGCTCAGCTCCATTCTGGCAGGCACCGATGAAATTGACGGAGATTACTACGCCATTCCCAAAGACGAGGACAGCTACCAGTACAATCTGTACACCTCCTATCAGGAAGGCTATGAGTCCATGAGCTTTTCCCCCATCATTGGCTCTCTGGCATATTTCGTGGCACTGGTGAGCGTTCCCAGCAATGTAGATGCCAACGCAATGGCAGCGGCTATGCAGAGCGGCATCAATCCCCATAAGTGGGAGTGCGTGGAGGCTGACCAGTATGGCACTCTGGTGAACGGCAACGTGATTCTGCTGTATATGATTGACAGCGAAACCTTCCCGGATACCGTGGAAACCCTGAAAAACAACTTCCGCAACGCAGCGGTGTAAACCCCTATCCCCAAAGCATCCACTTTTGTGATGCTTTGGGGATTTTTTCGGCTTGCGGGGCGGTGAAAGCATCTGAGAGGGCGGGCGCAGTCTTTCTTGACATTGCTTTTGGAAAACTGCTATACTTGACAAAAAATATAGGAGAAATTGAGATGAGCAATACGAAAAAAATGACCGTGTCCGGTCTGTGCTTGGCGCTGTGTTTGCTGCTGCCCTTTCTCACCGGTCAGATTCAGAAAATCGGGAATATGCTCTGTCCCATGCATCTGCCGGTGCTGCTGTGCGGTATGATTTGTGGTTGGCCGTGGGGGCTGGCAGTGGGCGCTGTTGCGCCCTTGCTGCGGTCGGTGCTGTGGGGAATGCCACCGATGTATGTAGCCATTGCCATGGCCTTTGAGCTGGCTGCTTACGGTCTGGTAACGGGATTGCTATTCCCGCGGACCAAGCAGGATTTGAAGGGCATTTATATTGCATTGGTGATTGCTATGGCGGCGGGCCGTCTGGTATGGGGCGCTGTGCGATTTGTGATGGCGGGATTGTCCGGCTCGGCCTTTCCCATGTCGGCATTCCTTTCCGGCGCGGTGCTGACCGCTTGGCCGGGCATCGTGCTGCAGCTGATTCTGGTTCCGGCCATTATCCGGGCGCTGCAAAAAAGCGGACAACTGAAGTAATCCTCAGTTTTTCCACAAAAATGTGGGAAAACCGGATTCGGAACAGAAAAACTCCTCGGAATGTTGGAAGATTCCGGGGAGTTTTTCATCGGGTGCCGGATCGTTGTGGAAAAGTCAGTCGGTATTTCTGGACAATCGCCCCACAAGTAAGC
>CAJMMY010000139.1 GCA_905214605.1 uncultured bacterium
TGTACTCCATTACCGCATTGCTGGGTCTGTGCGCTGTGGTCATTGTGTCCACCGGCAAATTGAAAGTTTGTCTGTTGATTTTGGCAATTATTATGGCCTGCGTTGTGGGCAGATTCATCCGCAAGACGCTGAAAGGCCATGAGTATCACCCGAAAGAGGATTCTGAAGAATGAAAAAAATCAATGTGCTTTCCGTATTCGGCACTCGTCCGGAGGCCATCAAAATGGCTCCGCTGGTGCTGGAACTGCAGAAACGTCCGGAAATTGAAAGTCATGTCTGCCTCACCGCACAGCACCGGGAAATGCTGGACAGCGTTATGGAGTGCTTTGGTCTGCAGGCGGACTATGACCTGAATATTATGCATCAAGGGCAGACTCTGACCGACATCACCTCCCGGGTGCTGAACGGTCTGGGCGCCATTCTGGCGGAATCCAAACCGGATTTGATTCTGGTTCACGGAGATACCACCACGGCATTCGCCTCTGCTTTGACGGGATTTTACGCAAAAATCCCCGTGGGTCACGTGGAGGCGGGTCTGCGGACCTTTGATAAGTACTCCCCCTATCCCGAGGAAATGAACCGTCAGCTGATTGGCCGCATTGCCGACCTGCACTTCTCCCCTACGGAAAACAACGCCCGCAATCTAGAGAAGGAAGGCATCACCGAAAACGTTTTTGTCACCGGCAACACAGTCATTGACGCCATGAAGTACACCGTCAAGGGCACCGGATTCCATTCCCCGCAGCTGAATGAAATCGACTGCGCCGGTAAGCGCATCATCGCCATGACCTGCCATCGCAGAGAAAACTATGGTGCGCCCATGGAGAATATCTTCTCCGCTGTGAAGGAGATTTCGGAAAGCTATCCCGATGTTCAGATTATTTATCCGGTGCACCCCGCTCCCGTGGTGCGGGATACCGCCAAGCGAATTCTGGGCGGTTTGGAAAACGTGGCGCTGATTGAACCGTTGGACGCCATTGACATGCACCGCTTGATGTCTGTCAGCTATCTGGTTATGACCGATTCCGGCGGAATTCAGGAAGAGGCGCCCAGTTTGGGCAAGCCCGTTCTGGTGCTGCGGCAGGAAACGGAGCGCCCCGAGGCTGTGGCTGCGGGAACCGTCCGTTTGGCCGGCGTTTCCAAGGATAATATTGTCCGTCAGGCAAAGCAGCTGTTGGATGACCCCGCCGCCTATCAGAGCATGGCGCAGGCAGTCAATCCCTACGGAGACGGCAATGCCTGCGCACGAATTGCCGATGCGATTTTGTACCACTTCGGTGTATCGGAAACCGCACCGGAGCCCTTTTCCGTATGAATCGAAAACACCCCACCATTCTGTTTGCTGCCATTGGCGTTCTGCTGATTCTGGTCATCGCGTTCACCATCATTGAACTGACCTCTTCCGCAGAAACCGTTCCCGTGGAGCTGCCACCGGTGACAACCGAAACCATCGCTCCGGGAGACGCAAACTCCTCTGCTTATGCAAAGGTAACGCCGAAAACCGTGCAGGCTGTGGTGCAGACATTGCACCGTCCGGAGGGCTATTCCCGCACCGTTACCGTTGAAGATTTCTGGGGCGACAACGCCTCTGATTCCACGGAATTTTCCGTGCAGGTATCCGGCAGCAACAGTAAAATCACCACCGGTTCCGGAAACAATACCAAACATATTTTGGTGACCGATGACGGCACGTGGATTTGGTATGGAAATTCCGGCAGCAAGGCCGCTTATCTCCAGCCAAAAGCCTCATACTCCGGCGACCAGTGGCTCCGCAGTCTGACCTACGAGGATCTGCTGGGATTGCCTGCCGATGCCATTGAATCCGCAGGATACGAGGCGCACAATGACGTTTGGTGCATTTATGCCTCCTATCGCACGGAGCATTTCGGCTATCTGTGCACCGTTTGGATTTCCGCCGCAGACGGCTTACTCGCCGCCGCAGAAATTCATGACGGCGATACGCTGATTTACCGTATGACCGGCGGCACCGTGGATTCCACTGTGCCCGATGACAGCGTGTTTGACCCGCCGGCTTGAGCATTACAAGAGGAACATTGCCCCCATAATGACCAACAGTTCCTTGTCTCCCGATTCCTTGTAGAGCAGGAAGAGAATCAGAAGGAGCAATGCGTCTTCCATCTCAAAACCATCGGAAAACACACCGGACAAGATATGCTGTATGCCGCTGCCAAAATTCCATGGCGGCGGCATTTTTTCTCCGTTTCCCGGTTTTCCTTGCGGCGCCGGCTGCCCGGTAGGACGCGGCTGACGTCCCCCACCGGACGGTTCCGGAACCCATTGCGACCGCCCGGTGTTCCCCTGATACCTATACATGGTTCTCTCCTCCGAATTCACCCAATGCCAGTTCCGCAAACTTCGCCAGTTTCGCCAATTTCAGCGCCCGCTCCATTTTTGCCCGGCGTTTCTCCGCCAAATAGGGTTTCATGGCCTCCAGCAGCACCACATTGTTGTCCGGCTCTTGGGATTTCATGCCGGAAAGCAATTTCCCCAGTTTTCCAAGCATCGCCGGGTCAAAGCCCTCCGGCAGGATTCCGGCGGATGCCGGAACAGACTGGGGCGCAGGCTGCGGTGCGCTCTGCCCGCTCATGAGAGATTTCGCCAGATTGGCAATCCGGTCCATTTGCTCCGGGTCATTCAAAAGCTGATTGAGCCGGTCCTCAAATTCACTCATGCGTCCCAGTCCTTTCCTATGGATTGATTATTGCATTGCCTGCTGCAGCTTTTCCGCCAATCGCTTTCCCTCTCCGGTGCCAAGGACCTCCAGTAAAATTCCCCGGAGTGCCTCGGTATCTCCGCTTTTGGCGGCATTTTCCACCCGTTGAGCGTCCAATTTTTCCGCCAACCGCTGGCCGTCGGCAGAGTTTGCAATTTCTTTGATACGGTCTGCCTTTCCGCTGCGGACCAATTCCTGCTCCATCTGCTCAAAATTCCGCATCATTTGATTCCACCTCCCGGTTTCGATTCAGTTCAGTATATGCCGTTCCCTTCGAACCGTGACACAGAAAGAAGGTACCTTTTGAAAATTGCTGTTTTTTCGGACACCCACAAGCACATCAACGGCGTTCTCCGAACCATTGTTCGGGAGCAGCCGGATTTGATTCTCCATCTGGGAGACCACTATGCTGACGCACAGCGGATTCATGAACAGTTCCCGGAAATTCCTATGGAGGCCGTTCCCGGCAACTGCGATTACGCCCCCTCGTTGGACGAAACCAAGCTGTTGGAATACGAAGGCTTTCGGCTAATGATCACCCACGGTCATCGTTATTCCGTGAAGTATCAGCTGGATTCTCTGCTGAATGCCGCCTATTTTCAGCAGGCAAATCTGGTGCTGTTCGGACATACCCATCGAGCGCTGCATACCGTAGTGGAGGGAATTCATCTGGTAAACCCCGGCAGCGCCGGACTGAGCACACCGCCCACATGGGCCAAAATCATTTTGCAGCAAGGCGAGGAACCCGTGGTGTCCATCGAAGAACTGTGAATATGAAAACGGCGCATAGAATCGGACAATTCCATGCGCCGTTAAAAAAGTCTCCGGAACACTGCATTCCGGAGACTTTTTGCATTATTCATTGACCAAATGGGGAAAATCCGCAGGATAGGTATACCGGGCAGCGGTGGTATCCGGTTCATCGGAATCCGGTGTCTGACCGGGAATTTCCGGTTCCTGCGTATCCGTGCTGCCGGTTCCCGCAGACGGGGTAAAGGCGACGTAAATCGTATGGTTGCTCTGCACATCGGCCAAAGTGA
>CAJMMY010000140.1 GCA_905214605.1 uncultured bacterium
ACAATCATCCGATTTCCTTCTTTCGCATATTTCCTATCTCATGCACCAAAGGCAGTCCGGTTTCCCCGGGCTGCCTTTGGCTTTTCCGGGGCATCAAAAAAGACCGCACTGCTGTACGGCCCTTTTTTATATGAAATTACATTGCGCTGAGCAGCTGCAAGCCCATGACAATCACCCACATATACGCGCAGGTTTTCGGAATCATCAGCAGCCCCACTTTCGGTTTCGTCTTGCTGAGCATAGTCACGGGCAGGTAGCAGCCGAAAGAAATCAGGATTGCCGCCACCATTCTGGTCATGTGGTATCCGTTGGCATTGCCGGAAATGGCGTATAGAATGATCACGCCGATACCGGTTACTGCAAACACCGCATTTCTGAGAATGGACAGTTTCAGATTTCCCTCATCGGAGCACCAGTTATTCTGAGGCAAAAAGCACACCACAATTCTGATGATTGCGGAAATCCAAATCATTGCCTCCACTGCAACAGGCGCGGTGAGCTCCGGGAAGGTAAACTTCCAGATAAACAGCAGAATGATGTAAAACACCGTCATGGTAATGGAAGAGACCTGCAAGCCAATGCCCAGCTGTCTCTTGATTTTATCGCTGCTGCCCCGGAATGCTCTGATAATTCTGGGCACCAAGTGGAATGCGTCGCCGCCGCAGAGGGTCAGTGTCAAAATGCCGTACAGTACAAACAAAGTTCTGCCATGCGCCTGCGTCAGAAACACAAAGCCGGCAATCAGGTCAAACAACAAATATGCCGTGTCGAAGATCGCCTCCATCACATCCGGCATCTGCGGTTTGTATGTTTCTTGATTCATCGTACAATCTTCCTTCCATAGTCTTGCTTACGGAATCCAAGGGAAATTCTTTTCTGATTTCCTTGTTTTCGTACCGTTCGAATTAGAACGTTCTTTTTAGAACGTTTTGAATTATACAGCGGTGCAATAGGTTTGTCAATAGGAAAATAGCAAAAGTTTTTCCGCATCTTTTTCGCCCAGATAGAACAATCCCCCGGCCGCACGGTCGGGGGATTGTTTCATCCTTCATAATTCAGTTCCGAGCGAATACACAGGTCCATCACATACTGATGGAACGGCATCAAAAACCGATAGGCACGGTTCAATTCGTCCACAATGGCGCGGCTGCCGATGATTTCATCCCAGCCCCGCTCACAGCTCAGGTTCAAGCCCTTTCGGTTGTACCACTTGTCCAACGGCGGCTCCGCGGTGCCTTTCGGCCGCTTATACTCCGGTGCGTCCAACACCAGTTCCGTCTGGGAATCCAACCGGTTCAGCAGCTTGAGCAGCTCCGGGGATTTGCGGTCCAGTTCCTTCCGAAACAGCGCCATAGTCACCGGCTTTGCCTCATAAATACCCATACCGTAGCCGTAACCCTCCGGCCGCAGTTCAAACCAGAATACCGGCCGCCGGGTCCAATGGTCCGTCCCCTCCGGGCGAATGGAAAACCACAAATGGTCCTTGTAGGGGCCTTTATCATGGAGCCGCCGGGCATCCCGGTAAATCCGGGAAACATGGAGCTCCAAATCCGATTCGGGATAGCACTCCATCAGCGCATCGAACACTTCCATGCCCAGTTCTTTCAGCGGTGTCTGCACCTCTCGGAGATATTCCGCCTTGTGTTCCAGAAACCAATCCCGGTAATTATTGAATCGCACACCCCAGAGAAAATCCGAGGCTTTTTCCGTAAATCCTTGAAACATATCGTTCCTTCTCTCTTAGGTCAGGTCAATGCCGAAAATCTTGCACTTCCGATGGCCCACAACCACCTTGTTGTCATACACCACCGGGGAAGCCTCGATGTTGCCTTCCAAATCCATGCTGTCCAGAATCTCGCCGGTTTCGCCGTCCAACAGATAGATATACCCGCCGGAAGTGGTGTAAATCAGATAGCCCTTTCCTGTTTCGGAATCGTAGAAATCCACGGGAGAGGACCAGCTGTATACTTTGGAATTAAACTGCCAGATGGTCTCGCCGGTGTTTTTATCCAGTGCCGCCAGAATTCCAGTGCCTGCATCCGGTGTGCGGGAAACCGCCACGAAAATCCGGTCGGACAGACTGTTTTTGCCAAGGGCAATGGTGCCCTGCGTACCGCCGGAAACACCGCTGACAGAGTAGCAGGTATAGTCCGTGTGCCAGATCACTTCCCCGTTCACCGCGTCGATTTTCCAGACAGGAATGGTGCTGCTCCGCCAACCCAGATGGAACGACGTGCTCACATATACATAGGGGTGCCCGTCCTCCACCTCCAGCACCGGGGTACAGTTGGTATCGTCCAAGGTATCCTGCACCCAAATGGTTTCCAAGGTGTTCAAATCCACGCACATCAGGTTGCCGCCGTTGTCCGCCAGAATGACATAGCCATTCCAGACCACCGGGCTGCTTTCCATGCCCAACCAGTATCTGTCGTTTCGGTTGGTGGCATACCGCCATTTCACCACTTCGTCCGGGTCAATAGAAATTGTTCCGGCTTTGCTGTCGTATGTAGTATTCAGATGAATCAGATACAGAATTCCGTTTTCGCCGGGGTAAATCAGCGTATCCGTTTCCGCGTCTACCAGTGCCGAGCCGTCAAACATCGGCCACTGCCGTTTGGCAAATTCATCGCCGTTGCCAAAGGTATACAGAATCTTTCCGTCAATCAGACTGATAACAAATGCCCGGGAATTTCCCGCCATGCTGTGATAGCCCGCGCCCACATACAGCAGCGGATAGCCCCGGGGGTCCAAAGATGCCGTTCCCTTGAACGTGTATCCCACATTCAGCGGGTCCCGGGTTTTGGCGCCGGTGTCCATGTCCAGGAAGTAAATGTATCCGTCCATGCAGGCGTAAATCACTTCCCGGAGATGTTCCTTCTTCTTTGCCGTTTCATACAGATTCATCTGCTGCCGCAGCTCCGGCTCCCACTCCACAATCAGCGGCTGACCGGTCCAGCCGCTGCCGGTCCAGACGTTGCCGTCCGGTGCCTGCAAAGAGCCGGTGTTCACCACCCACTTGCTGCCGAATTTTTCGTTGGTCAGCGTGTGGGTGACGTATTCCGCGGTGTCTCGATAGTTGTTGCCCCGGAAAGTAATAATGCCCTTCAAATCCGTATATTCACTACCCTTGCCGAAGGTAATTTCCCGGCTGGGGCTATAGCTTTCCACCACCGTGCCGTTTACCTGCACCGCCGTTTCGGTGAGGAAATTCTCCGGCTTGGAAGACTCCGCGGCGTAAGCCGTCAGGTCCGCCGGAATCAGCGCCGGATCTGCCGGGTTCCCTTTCTCGGTATTTCCGCCGGGCAGAACTTCCATCTGCGCGCCGTTTTTCCCCGGCTGCTCCGGATTTTCCGCTTTGTCCGCCCAATGAAGCATGGCGGATTTGGTCACCAATCCCGCCAGAACGCCCACCAGGGCAAGCATCAGCAGATACTGTCCCACAAATGCTGCAATGCCCCCACTTTTGCTGTGGTTTTCTCGTCTCTTTCTCATCTTATCCTCCACAGAATTGGCAATTCCTGCCGATTTTGAGTTGGCTCGCTCCACCAATCAATCCGTATGATGCACGTGATTGTTGATATGATCCTGACAGTAGCAATGATAGCCGCTGCACCGGGAACAATACCGGAATTCCAAATCCGGGTACTCTGCGTCCGTTCGTCCGCAGATTTCACACTTGTGGTTGTAGGGTTTCTCCCGCATTTCCCGGTTGATGCGCCGGGATTCCCGCTGAAAATCAATGACGTTTTTCTGCCGCTGTACCTTGCTCCG
>CAJMMY010000141.1 GCA_905214605.1 uncultured bacterium
GGTGGTTTGCAGACTTTCGCCGTACTTATCGGCGATGTATTTGTTCTGGGGCAGATAGACTGTTGTCAGCAATTCCTCCATGGCATTGGCCCAATAGTCGCTGTCCCGGGCGGCGGATTCCAGCAGTTCCCGGCCCCAAAGGGTTTCTCCGGCATCGGTGATGTTCTCGGCGAACAGCAAATCCCGCTGTCCGGCGGCCCATGCGGCGGGGTCGGCATGGCTTTGCATACGGGTGTGCAGCGCCAGAACCAAGCTCTCCAACCGGGCATCGTCCCGCCCGGCGCCTACGGTATCTGCCAGCAGCCGGAACGCGGAGTCCTCGTCAATGGATTCGTACTGCTTTTCCAGTACCTTGGTCAGGCAGGTCTGTTTCAGCTGATCCATGCGGTCCTGCTCCGCAATTTTGAAATCCGGGCTCAACCCCAGACCCAAACAATGCTCCCGAATCAGATTGGCGCAGAATCCGTGAATGGTGCTGATTTGGGCGTGACCCACCAATGCATACTGCCGGCGGAGCGCCGAATTACCTGGGTCCCGGGCCATCTGCTTGGTGATTTCATTCAGAATTCGGCCCCGCAACTCTCCTGCGGCGGCTCGGGTATAGGTGATAATCAGAAAGGAATCAATGCTTTTCGGGGGTGTTTCCGTGAGATATCCCATCAGCCGTTCGGTCAGCACCTTGGTTTTGCCGGAACCGGCGGCTGCGGACACCAGAATGCCCCGGCCCCGCGCCTCAATGGCATGGGCCTGATCAATTGTAGGGGTAAATTCAGCCATGGTTCACTTCTCCTTGTATCAAAGACCAGACTTTTGTAGCCGGCAGCTTGGGCAGATACCGGCGCTGGTCGCCGTGACGTCCGTCCTCAAAGGCGCAGGCGTTGGCATAATCGCAATATTGGCAGGCGGACTGCTGCTGACTTTTGTAATAGGGGTCGGCGGCAATGCTGCCCGCTTTCAGCTCCCGGGCCAGCTCTTGCAAAGTCAAATCAATGTGCCGTGCCAGCAGACCCATCTGCTCGGCGGTGGCCAATGCTTCCGGCACGTCTGCGCCCCGTTTTTTCACGGCAACGGGCAAATACTGATAGGCCTCGCCCTGATTGTTCTCCATGGCGGCAATGACGGCTTCGTCCTGCAGAATCAAACCGGAGCGAAGATGCTCTTTCATCTGCTGCTTGGCAATCTCCTCATCGGAGAGATTTTCCGTGCTGCGGACCGCCTTGCTGTATGCCGGAACATACAGCACTCCGGCGGGAACCACCGGCTTTCCGTACAGCGCGGGTCCGCATTGCTCCAAAGTGAACAGATACAGCAGCATCTGCAAATTCATACCGTACCACACATCGGATAGGGTGAATTCCTTTTTGCCGGTTTTGTAGTCCACCACCCGGAGATACAGCTTTCCCTCATGCTCCCAACCGTCCACCCGGTCGGCAATGCCGGTGAGAATCAGATTGTTGTCTCCGTCACCGATTTCCATAGGGGGAATCTGGTCGTTTCGGCCAAAGTCCAATTCAAAGCTCAGGGGCTCGAATCGGGAGCGGCGGAGCTCCGCGGCCATATCGTCCACCACAGCCCGGACGTCTTTCGTCAGGCGGCGGAACAGATAAATGAACCGGGGTGTTTTTTCTCGGAAATCGTTGAGAAATTCGTGGGTATACCGTTCAATGGCCTCATCGGTGAGACGATGCACGGCAGCCTCGTCTGCATTTTGGAATCCGCCCAGCTCCATCACACCGCCGGCCACGTGTTCCAGCACATAGTGCATGAATGTGCCCTGTTCCGGCGGAGCAAAGGCTGCCGGCTGCCGGGGGCGGGCATTCAGACCGTATTGCAGGAAATAGGCAAAGCGGCAGGAGGCGAATTTATCAATGCGGGAGGCGGACAGCCGGGGCTTTTTGCCGTAAAGCAGCTCCACGCACCGCCGGGAAAGCTGTCCCCGGCTCTGGGCGGCAGCGGCTTTCAGAAAGGCGAACCGCTCCGGCTCCGTTTCCTTGAAATATTCCGCGGCAGCCATGGCGGCGGGAGGATTGCCCACACCCCGGAGAGACACGGCGGCCAATTCCAACGCGCTGTCATGGGCGGCATATTTGCACCGGGCAGTGTCGATGCGCTCCACCGGCAGGGCAAACAATTCTTCCGCCCGGGTCATCACAATGGAGGGGCGGCTGGTGCCGTCATCAGGATAGGTGAGCATCAGACTGTTTTTGGGCAGGGTCAGGCAGTTGTAAATAATGGTGAACTCCCGCCACAGCTCCGCGTCTCCGCAGGAGCCTAAATCCAGACCGTTTTCCAGCAGGCGGGTCCGGTCTTCTTGGGTGAAAATGCCGCTGGTTTCCTCCGGCTGGGGCAGATGCCGGTCCGAGGCGCCCAGAACAATCAGATGTTTCAGATTCCGGCGGCGCATACGGTCCATATCTCCCGCGGAAACCCGGTCCACGGCTACGGGAATGGTGCCGATGTTGTACTGACTGAGCATCAGACCGAACAGCTTGGCAAAGGTTTCCCGGTCCATGGGCAGGTCTGCCAGAAGACCGTCAAACTGCTCCATCGCTTGCAGGGTGATTTCCCACAATCCGGCACATTCTGCGGCTTGCTGCGGGTAACCGTTGGCCTCCAAGGTATTTGCCTGCCGCTCCAGAATCTGGGCCGCATGGAGCTGCTCCAGAAAATCCGCCAGTGCAGCCACTTGGTCATGGGCGGTTTCGGCGGCGTCGGCTTTTTGCAGCAATTGGAGCAAGGGCCCGGCGGCACGGCGGCGGAGGGCATTTACGGTGTCCAGCAGTTGTCGGTCGCTGTCGGAGAAATTCTGAGAGAAACCGTCCGGGTGCATGGTCCAATTGCCCTCCCGGGTCCATGCATTGCCCCGGAGATTCCACAGCAGAACATAGTTTTCCAGTAGGTCGCATTCCTCCGGGGTCAAGCCGGTCAAGCCGGTGCGGAGATACGTCAGCACATCGTCCGCCTCCCAACCGCCGGAGAAAATTTCATAAGCTGCGGTAATCAGCCGAGGGAGCGGTTTGGAAAGCACATCGGTTTTCTGCGTGAAATAGAGCGGAATTCCGTATTTTCGAAAGGTGCTGTCCAGAATGGTTTCGTATTCCGAAAAGCCCCGGACGGCAATGGCGATTTCCCGCCAGCGGCAGCCGGTTTCCCGGACCAACTCCAAGGTTTTTGCCGCGGCAAATTCACATTCTGCGGCAATGCTGTCACCGGCATACAGAGAAATTTCCGTCTGCTCCGGCATGGTGCGTCCACTGCCGTAGGTGAACATCAAATCCCCGAACAAATTCAGCGGAGTTTCGGCACTTTCCGGCTCCATTTGCCGCTCCGTAACGGGGATATTTCGTTCCTCGGCCACCCGTTTCAAACTGCGCACGGTGCTCAGAGGAATGGCAAACACTTCGTTTTCCGGGGTATTTACATCGCAGGTCAGGCAGACGGTCAATGGATTGCCCTTGTCCAACAGTGCGCCCAGAATATTTCTTTGCTGCCGGGTAAAATCCGTGAACCCGTCCAGATAGAATCGAATTCCCTGCAAATCCCCATCGGGAATTTGCTGCGCCAATCGACTCAATCGGTCTGTGGGGTCGATATGCCCCTCGGCAACGATGCCGTCATACATGGCGGAAAGGAGCGCCAAATCGTGGAGTTTATCCCCCAGAATACCGCCGCAAACTTCAGCGGTTTCCAATAGCTGCT
>CAJMMY010000142.1 GCA_905214605.1 uncultured bacterium
GCAAGGGGTACACGGTTTTCTTCCGGGCAAATCCGTCAAATTCCGGCAAATTCAGCGCCCATGTCATTTCCCGAGCCCGGTCCGGACGGAAATTCATAAACAGCACTGCATCGTCCTGCTGAATCATACCCTCCCGGCAGCAAACCACCGGTTTCAGAAATTCGTCCGTCACTCCCGCGGCATAGCTGTCCAAAACCGCCTGCACCGGGTCTGCACAGTAGGTTCCCTCTCCGCAGACCAGCGCGTTATAAGCCAGTTCCACACGGTCCCAGCGCTTATCCCGGTCCATGGCATAGAATCGACCGTTCAGCGTTGCAATCTGCGCGTTGCCCACAGCATGGCAAGCCTCCTGCAGCTGCCGGACAAATTCGGCCCCGGATTTGGGGTCCACGTCCCGGCCGTCCAGAAACGGGTGGACATTCACATGCTCCGCACCCCGGCGCTTTGCCAGCTCCAATGCCGCCAGAATATGGCGGATATGGCTATGCACTCCGCCGTCAGACAGCAGGCCCAAAATATGTACGTTTTTTCCGGCCGCTACTGCCGTATCCACCGCTGCGGTATATGCGGCATTTTCAAAAAAGCCGCCGGTTTCGATTTCCCGGGGGATTCTCGGCAATTCCTGAAACACCACCCGGCCGGCACCGATGTTGGTATGTCCCACCTCAGAGTTACCCATCTGTCCCGCAGGCAGACCCACGTCTAAACCGGATGCAGACAGCCGGCTATGCAGACTGCATTCCAGCAGTGCGTCCATCTGCGGGGTTTTTGCCTGATACACGGCATTTCCCGGAGTCGGTTCGCCCATACCGTAGCCATCCAAAATGATCAATGCAATTTTCTTAGACATGCATGTTACTCCTGACCGGCCCCGTCAATGATGCGGGCAAAATCGGCGGGTTTCAAAGAGGCTCCGCCAATCAAGCCGCCGTCAATGTCCGGTGAGGCCAACAATTCGTCGCAGTTTTTGGCGTTCATGCTGCCGCCGTACAGAATGGGAATGGTCCGGGCAGCCTTTGCATGAAACTCTTTCCGGATAATGCCCCGGATTTCTTCGCAGACCTCTTGCGCCTGCTCCACCGTAGCTGTCCGTCCGGTACCGATGGCCCAGATGGGTTCATAGGCAATGATGCACTGCCGTGCCTGTGCCTCAGTCAGTCCCGCCATAGCCTCTTTGACCTGCAAGGTAATCCATTCCAAAGTCAGGCCCTTTTCCCGCTGCTCCAGAGATTCGCCCACGCAGATAATGGGGGTAATCTCCTGCTCCAGCAGTTTCAGAACCTTCCGATTCACCTGCGCGCCGGTTTCCTGATGATAGGTCCGCCGCTCGCTGTGACCCACAATGCAGTACTTTACGCCCAAATCCCGGAGCATCATTGCGGACACCTCGCCGGTATATGCGCCGCTGTCATATTCGGACACGTCCTGCGCGCCAACGGCAATCCGCATACCCTTCACAGCCCGGAGCATACCGGGAATCAACGGAAACGGAACACACAGCACCGTTTCACAGCCGCGGTTTTTCGGCAGCAGTTCATGCAGCTCCTCCGCAAACTCCCGGGTCTGAGAAGAGAGCATATTCATCTTCCAGTTTCCGGCAATGACCGGTTTTCTGTATTTTTTATTCATAATAGAATCCTTTCAGCGGTCCAACAGACACGCCACACCGGGCAGATCTTTTCCTTCCAGGAATTCCAGAGAGGCGCCGCCGCCGGTGGAGATATGGGTCATGCGGTCGGCATAGCCCAGTTTTTCCACAGCCGCTGCGCTGTCGCCGCCGCCCACAATGGTAATCGCGTCGGATTCAGCCACTGCCTTGGCAACAGCCTCCGTGCCCGCTGCAAATGCGGAGAATTCAAACACGCCCATCGGTCCGTTCCAGACAATGGTGCCCGCCTGCCGGATTGCGGCAGAGAACAGCTCCACCGTCTGAGGTCCGATGTCCAGACCCATATAGCCGTCCGGAATCATGGAAACGTCAACGGTCATAAACTCGTTGGTATTCTCAAATTTGGTGTGGATTGCGGTATCCACGGGCAGCAGGAACATCACGTTCTTTTTCTGTGCCTGCTCAATCATTTCCCGTGCAAAGTCCACCTTATCGGCCTCCAGCAGGGAATCGCCCACACTGTAGCCCATAGCTTTCAGGAACGTATATGCCATGCCGCCGCCAATCATAATGGTGTCCGCCTTATCCAGCAGATTCTGAATCACGCCGATTTTGTCGGAAACCTTTGCGCCGCCCAGAATGGCCACGAAAGGCCGTTTGGGATTTTCCAGACGCCTGCCCATGACGGACAGCTCTTTTTCCACCAACAGACCTGCATAAGCGGGCAGATATGCCGCCACGCCTGCAGTGGACGCATGGGCTCTATGTACCGTACCGAATGCGTCGGACACATAGACATCTGCCAGAGATGCCAACTCCTTGGCAAATTCGGGGTCGTTCTTCTCCTCGCCCTTTTCAAAACGCAGGTTCTCCAGCAGCAGAATCTCACCGGGCTGCAGCGCAGCAGCCTTTGCCTTTGCGTCTTCCCCCACAATATCCTTTGCGAAAATTACCGGCTTGCCCAGCAGCTCGCTCAGACGCTTTGCCACGGGAGCCAGAGTCAGGCTTTCCTTCCACTCCCCCTTGGGTTTTCCCAGATGGGAGCAGGCAATCACAGCCGCGCCGTGGTCCAGCAGATACTGAATCGTGGGCAGAGAGGCAACAATGCGCTTGTCACTGGTAATCTCTCCGGTGGCTTTGTCTTGGGGCACGTTAAAGTCGCAGCGCAACAGCACTTTCTTGCCCGCAAGGTCCATATCATTTACCGTTTTCTTATTATAATTCATGGTTCTTATTCCTCCCTCATGGAACCAAAATCTTTCAAACCCGGGAACTCCTGCTGCCGCAATGCCTCATAGGTCAAGATTGCGGCGGCATTGGACAAATTTAAACTCCGCACAGCAGGGCGCATCGGAATTCGGATACACCGGTCCCGATACTTCTCCCGCAGCCATTCCGGCAAGCCGGCGGATTCCCGACCAAACAGAAACGTAACATCTTCCGTGGTGAAATCACATTCCTCATAGCTGCGAGGGGCCTTTGTGGTCGTCAGCCACATATTTTCCGTCCCATTCTGCGCGAAGTATTCGTCAATGTTATCATATACGTGCAAATCAATTTGATGCCAGTAATCCATACCGGCTCGGCGAACCGCTTTGTCCGAAATATCAAAACCCAACGGTTTAATCAAATGCAGCCGTGCTCCGGTGCATACGCAAGTCCGTCCGATGGCTCCGGTATTATTCGGAATTTCCGGCTCCACAAGTACAAGATTGATCATACTTTCTCCAACTCTATCTTCTTTTTGTACTGATTGTATACCGACTATGTTCGGAATTCAATTAATTTTACTATTTTTTTGTCGATTTTGCCAGCAAATAGTTCACAATTTTTCATTTTTCTTCTTATCTAAAATATACAAATTGAACGGATTGCATTGTGGTTTCAATTCCGCTATACTGGTACGAGTATCTGAATGCAGGAGGAATTTTCATGGAACTTTGCAGACAATGTCCCCGAAACTGCGGGGTCAACCGGGCCGACGGACTGGGATTTTG
>CAJMMY010000143.1 GCA_905214605.1 uncultured bacterium
ACCCGCCCCGGTCGATTCGACCGCCGGGTACCGGTGGAGCTGCCGGATTTGAAGGGCCGGGAAGAAATTCTGAAGGTCCATGCCAAGAAAATCAAAATTGCCGACGATGTGGACTTCAACAAAGTGGCCCGCATGGCCTCCGGTGCCAGCGGTGCGGAATTAGCAAACATCGTCAATGAGGCTGCTCTCCGGGCGGTGCGGGACGGACGTCGATTCGCCACCCAAGCCGATTTGGAGGAGAGCATTGAGGTGGTCATTGCCGGCTACCAGAAGAAAAATGCCATTCTCACCGACCACGAAAAGCGAATCGTGTCTTACCATGAAATCGGCCACGCACTGGTGACCGCCAAGCAGACCGGCACGGCGCCGGTGCAGAAAATTACCATCGTGCCCCGTACTTCCGGTGCATTGGGCTACACCATGCAGATCGAAGAGGGCAACCATTATCTGATGACCAAAGAGGAAATGGAAAACAAAATTGCCATTTATACCGGCGGCAGAGCCGCGGAAGAAGTGGTGTTCGGTTCCGTCACCACCGGCGCGTCCAACGATATTGAGCAGGCAACCAAGCTGGCCCGCGCTATGATTACCCGATACGGCATGAGCGACGATTTCGACATGGTCGCCATGGAAACGGTCACCAACCAGTATCTTGGCGGAGACACCTCTCTGGCTTGCTCTCCGGAGACGCAGACGCTCATCGACCGGAAAGTGGTGGAACTTGTCAAGCGGCAGCATGACAAGGCTCTGAAGATTTTGCAGGAAAACCGGGCAAAGCTGGATGAGCTGGCGGAATACCTCTACCAGAAAGAAACCATCACCGGCGAGCAGTTCATGGCCATTCTGAACGCCCCCGCAGAACCCCAGACCGCAAAGATTTAATCCGAATATGCAAAAAGGCGATGCCCGATTTTGGGCATCGCCTTTTTCAATTGCTTGTTTAGTAATCGATGGTAGCCATCACGTCTGCCACGTCCACTTTGTGGGAAATCAGACCGGCGCTGTACATCCAATCGATGTTTTCCTGCCAGTTTTCGGCAGTCTGGGTCAGGAACTGTGCGTCAGCGGTCTCCATGAGGGGCAGCAGAGTCTGGCAGGAGCTCTGCTCCACGGACTTGGTCAGAGGGAAGTTCTCCTCGTTCTGGTTGTCCAGCAGAATCTGCAGGCAGCCGTCCGGGTCAGCCTGGAAATCGGCAAAGCCCTTGGCAGATGCACGGAGGAAACCGGCCAGCACGTCCGGCTCGTTTTCAATCATATCATTGCCTGCCAGGAACACAGCCTCATAGTAGTTGGGAATGCCGTAATCGTTCACCATGAAGTAGTCTACGTCAAAGCCCTCTTCCTCCATCTGAGGCACTTCGTGGTTCACAAGGCAGCCGATGGTTGCGTCCACGTTGCCGGTGGTCATGGAGCTCATCAGGTCAAAGCCCACGTCCACCATGTCCACGGTGCCGTAATCAGCGCCGTCCGCCTCCATCATGGTCTTGACCAGAGCCTCGCTCAATGCGGTGCCGGCATAGCCAACGGTCTTGTTTTCCAGATCTGCAGGTCTGGTGATGTTCTTGTCCTTCAGAGAGAGAATGATGTTCAGAGGAGACTGCACAATGGCGCCGATGGACTTCACGCCCACATTCTGGTCCGCCACAGCCTGAATGATGTCGTGCTCGTAGTACATACCGATTTCAGCCTTGCCTGCTGCTACCAGAGACAGTGCATCGTTGGCGTTGGAGGGGAACTGCACCTTTACATCCAGACCTTCCTCGGCATAGTAGCCTTTTTCAATGGCAGTATAAATGAAGGTGTGGATTGCATTGGGGTACCAGTCCAGCACCACGTTGATTTCCCGCAGGTCATCGGTTTTGGTGTCGGTATCGGTATCCGGGGTTTCCGTCTTCTGATTGCCGCAGCCGGTGAACAGGGTCATCATCATGGCAGCAGACAGTGCCAGAGCGCCTACTTTTTTGAACTTCATATAAAATATTCCTTTCCGATTCCGGGACATTGCCCGGTCAATGGGTTTCTATCACTTCGTTTACGATTCGCCACGCCAAGTGACGATTCGTTTTTCCAGCACGGAGACAATGCCCGTGAGAATCATTGCCACCACACTCAGCAGCAAAATGGGCGCAAATACGCCTGCACCGTCTAACTGAGTCATCATGCGGCGGCTGAAATAGCCCAAACCGCTTTTTGCTCCCAACCATTCGCCGATGGCTGCGCCGATGATGGACAACGGCACCGCCATTTTAATGGCAGAAAAGAAATAGGGCAGCACAGCCGGCAATTTCAATTTCCAGAAAATTTGTCTCTTGCTGGCGCCAAAGGTGGTCATCAGCTCCGTCATTTCGGATTTCACCGATTTGAAACCGTCAAACACCGTAATGGCAATGGGGAAAAAGGTCATCAACACGGTGACCAGAACTTTACTCCACATGGTATAGCCGAACCACAGCACAAACAGCGGTGCCAGCGCCGTGGTGGGAATGGTCTGGGAGGCAATAATCAAAGGGTACAGCGCTTTTTCCACCATGGGGCTCAAATCCATCAAAATCGCCAGACCCATGCCCAGCACAATGGAAATGGCAAGACCCACAAACACCACCTGCATGGTGGCAGGCAAATGCGCCGTGAACAGCGGTCCACGCAGCTCCCACAGCCGCACAACAACCTGCACCGGTGTGGGCAGAATATATGCGGCGTTCATTTTCATGCCGCCCAGCTGCCAGAGCATCAAAAGCACCAGCACCAGAATTGCCGCGGGTAAATTGGCATTTCTCTGTTTTTTCATGCCGGTTCCCTCCTGAGCAATCCAATCAGTTCTTCTTTCAGCTGCAGAATTTCCGGATTTCGGAGCATTTCCATATTTCTGGGGTATTCTGCCGGAACCTCAATGGAGCGCAGATGGGTGATGGGCGTATCCTCCACCACCAAAATGCGGCTGGATAAGAACAGCGCCTCTTCTACATCGTGGGTGATGAACAAAACGGTTTTCTGTTCCTTTTCCCACTGCTCCAGCAGCCACTCCCGCATATTCAGCCGGGTCAGATAGTCCAACGCGGAAAACGGCTCGTCCAACAGCAGCGTAGGACAGCCCATACCGAGCACTCTTGCAATAGCAACGCGCTGCTGCATGCCGCCGGAATACTGCTCGGGACGGTCGTCCACGCGCGCGGGGTCAATTTCCACGCGTTTGAGCCAGGTAACGGCGGACTGCCTGAGATCCGCGTAGCGGCGCACGCCAGCGGCCATGAGGCGCTCGCTGATATTGGCGCCGGCGCTCACCTGCATGCGCAGGCCGTCCCGCGGATGCTGATGGACGAAGCCGAGCTCCGTGCGCAGAAGACGGCGGCGGTAGCCTTCGCTCAAATCGTGCAGGCTGCGCTTCATGCCGTGGGCATCGCAGTAGATGACCGATCCGGCCGTGGGCCTGAGACGTCCGGAAAGCATGTTCAGAAGCGTGCTCTTGCCGGAGCCAGACTCGCCGACGATGCCGAGCACCTCGCCCGGATAGATTTCCAGGCTGACTCCCGTGCATCCCACATGGGTGCCGTAAAGCTTTGTCAAATCCGTGGCGCAGAGCACCGGACTCTGCTCAAACGCGTCA
>CAJMMY010000144.1 GCA_905214605.1 uncultured bacterium
CCCCAGCCGCTACTATATCACCAAGGACGGCCGGATGATCCTGTCCTCCGAGGTGGGCGTGCTGCCCTGCGCCCCCGACAACATCCTGATGAAAGACCGCCTGCGCCCCGGCAAGATGCTGCTGGTGGATACCGTCAAGGGCGAGGTCGTGGATGACGAGAAGCTGAAGGAATACTACGCCAGCCGCGAGCCCTACGGCGAGTGGATCGACCGCAATCTGGTCCGGCTGAAGGACCTGAAGATCCCCAACATCAAAGTCCCCAGCTACACCGGCGAGGAGCTGACCCGCCTGCAGAAGGTCTTTGGCTACAAATACGAGGAGATCAAGGAGCTGATCCTGCCCATGGCCCGGGCCGGTGCCGAGCCTTCCGGAGCCATGGGCACCGACACCCCGCTGGCTGTCCTGAGTGACCAGCACCCCCCGCTGTTCAACTACTTCAAGCAGCGGTTCGCACAGGTCACCAACCCGCCCATCGATGCCATCCGTGAGAAGGTGGTCACCTCCACCAGCGTCTATGTGGGTGCCCACGGCAACCTGCTGGAGGACAAGCCCGAGAACTGCAAGGTGCTCAAGGTGCACAACCCCATCCTGACCAGCACCGACCTGCTCAAGATCAAGTACATGAACGTGCCGGGCTTCAAGGTGGCCACGGTGTCCATCAACTACTACAAGAACACCAGCCTGGAAAAGGCCATCGACCGCGTGTTCCTGGAGGTGGACCGCGCCTACAAGGACGGTGCCAACATCATCATCCTCTCTGACCGCGACATCGACGAGTACCATGTTTCCATCCCCAGCCTGCTGGCCGTTTCTGCCGTGTCGCAGTACCTCATCCGCACCAAGAAGAGCACGGCCATGGCCCTCATCCTTGAGAGCGCCGAGCCCCACGAGGTGCACCATTTTGCCACCCTGCTGGGTTACGGCGCCCGGGCCATCAACCCCTATCTGGCCCAGGAATGCATTGAGGAAATGATTGGTCTGAATATGCTGGATAAGGACCCCCACGCCGCTGTGGAGGACTACAACAATGCCGTGCTCCACGGCGTGGTGAAAATCGCCTCCAAAATGGGCATTTCCGCCATTCAGTCCTACCAGTCTGCTCAGATTTTCGAGTGCATCGGCATCAACAAGGACGTTGTCAGCAAGTATTTCTCCAATACCGTCAGCCGTGTGGGCGGCATCGGTATGAATGAGATTGCAGAGGCTGTCATCTGGCGGCACGACAATGCGTTCGACCCCATGGACCTGAACATCGACCTGACCACCGATTCCACCGGTTTCCACAAGCTGCGCTCCAATTCCGGCGCTGAGGACCATATGTACAGTCCCAAAACCATTCTGACCCTGCAAAAGGCCGTGCAGGAAGGCAGCTATGAGATCTTCCGTCAGTACTCCGATCTGGTAGACGCGGAAGACATTCCCCATACTCTCCGGGGCCTGCTGGCATTTGATACGGAACACGCCACACCCATTCCTCTGAGCGAGGTGGAGCCGGTTTCCGAAATCGTAAAGCGGTTCAAAACCGGCGCTATGAGCTACGGCTCCATTTCTCAGGAGGCTCACGAGTGCATGGCCGAGGCAATGAACCGTCTGGGCGGCAAATCCAACTCCGGCGAGGGCGGCGAGCGCCCCGAGCGGTTGGGTACCATCAAAAACTCCGCCATCAAGCAGGTGGCCTCCGGCCGATTCGGTGTAACCAGTGAATATCTGGTTTCCGCCTCGGAGATTCAGATTAAAATGGCGCAGGGCGCAAAGCCCGGCGAGGGCGGACATCTGCCCGGCGGAAAGGTCTGGCCTTGGGTTGCAAAGACCCGGTACTCCACCCCCGGCGTGTCTCTGATTTCTCCCCCGCCCCACCACGATATTTACTCCATTGAGGACCTTGCACAGCTGATTTACGACCTGAAAAACGCCAACAAAGACGCGCGGATTTCCGTCAAATTGGTGAGCGAGGCCGGCGTGGGCACCATCGCTGCCGGCGTTGCAAAGGCCGGCGCTCAGGTGATTTTGATTTCCGGTTATGACGGCGGCACCGGCGCAGCCCCCAACAACTCCATTTACAATGCGGGTCTGCCTTGGGAACTGGGTCTGGCGGAAACTCATCAGACCTTGATTCAGAACGGTCTGCGTTCCCGCGTCCGGGTGGAAACCGACGGCAAGCTGATGACCGGCCGCGACGTGGCCATCGCCTGCATGCTGGGCGCCGAGGAATTCGGCTTTGCCACCGCCCCGCTGGTCACCATGGGCTGCGTGATGATGCGTGTGTGCAATCTGGACACCTGCCCCATGGGCATTGCCACCCAGAATCCGGAGCTGCGGAAGAATTTCAAGGGCAAACCGGAATACGTGATGAACTTCATGACCTATGTGGCGGAAGAAGTGCGGGAAATCATGGCAAGTCTGGGCATTCGCACCATGGACGAACTGGTGGGCCGCACCGACCTGCTGAAACCGCGGCCGAAACAGATTACCAAACGTGCGGAAATGGTGGATATTTCCCCCATTCTGGCCCGGACCCCCAGAGAAAACTGCATTTTCAATCCGGACAATGTGTATGACTTCCAGTTGGAGAAGACCCCGGACGAGCGGGTGCTGCTGAAGATGCTGGAGAAGAATCACAAGCACCATGTGGAGTATCAGATTTCCAGTACCGAACGGGCGTTCGGCACCATGTTCGGCGCAGAGCTGACCCGCCGATTCGGCACCGGACTCCATGATGACGATTACGTGGTCAAGTGCACCGGCGGCGCCGGTCAGTCCTTCGGCGCATTCATTCCCAAGGGTCTGACGCTGGAGCTGGAGGGTGACTCCAACGACTACTTCGGCAAGGGTCTCAGCGGCGGTAAACTGATTGTTTACCCCGACCGTCGGAGCATCTTCCCGGCAGAAAACAACATCATCATCGGCAACGTGGCGCTGTACGGCGCAACCTCCGGTGAGGCATATATCAACGGCATTGCCGGCGAGCGTTTCTGCGTCCGTAACTCCGGCGCAACCGCCGTGGTAGAGGGCGTGGGCGACCACGGCTGTGAATACATGACCGGCGGTAAAGCGGTCATTCTGGGCAAAACCGGCCGAAACTTCGCAGCCGGTATGTCCGGCGGCATTGCCTACGTGCTGGACGAGGACCATGACCTGTACCTGCGGGTGAACAAGGAACTGGTTTCCATCGAACAGCTGACGGAAGAATACGACATCAAAGAGCTGCGGAATATGATTGAGGCCCATGTCAAGGCCACCGGCTCCGCAAAGGGCCGGAAGATTCTGGCGGACTTCGAGCAGTACATTCCGGAGTTCAAGAAAATTGTTCCCCGGGATTACAGCCGTATGCTGGAATCCATCGCTGCGCTGGAGGCAAAGGGTATGCCGAAGGACAAAGCAGAGATGGAAGCATTCAAGAGAAAGGGGGTCTGAACCATGGGAAAGAAAACCGGATTTATGGATTATGCCCGGGTCGGGCATAAGGAGCGCCCCATTGCGGAGCGCGTACACGATTTCGATGAGTTCAACCTGCCCCTGTCCTGGAAAGAACGGAGCAATCAGGGCGCACGGTGCATGGACTGCGGCGTTCCCTTCTGTCAGGCCGGCATTCAGTTTG
>CAJMMY010000145.1 GCA_905214605.1 uncultured bacterium
CGTATAGTCCGCATGAGCCGGACGGGGCTGCGCGGCCAGCTCAGCGTAGTCGCCCGAGCGCTGGTTGGTGTTGCGGATGACGGCGCAGATGGGCGTGCCGGTGGTCTTTCCGTTATAGATGCCGGACTGGATCTCCGGCTTGTCGGCTTCCTTCCGCGCGGTGGACTGCTTGTTGCGGCCCGGTGCGCGGCGCTCCATCTCGCGCAGCACGAAAGCCTCGTCATACGCCACGCCGGACGGAAAACCGTCCGGCGGAAAGGATTTTGATGCATGCAATATTTGCACTACATTGCAGGACCCTTGATCGGCGCGATCATCGGGTACTTTACCAACTTTTTGGCGGTGAAAATGCTGTTTCACCCCCGGACCGAGAAAAAGCTCTTCGGTCGGACGCTCCCCTTTACCCCGGGCGTCATTCCCAAAAATAAACCCCGTCTGGCCCATGCCATCGGACAAGCAGTGGCCAATGTGCTGCTGACGAAAGAGGACATTGCCGGACTGCTCACCGACGATACCTTGAATCAAGCCAGTACCGCGCTGGTTGCCGGTTCCGGTGTGTTCTCCACCGGAACGGTGGAGGATTTGGCCCGGCGGGCGGGCATTGAAGATCTGAACACCCAACGGGTGGAGGATCTGCTCACCGACCAGATTTTGGAGTCTCTCCAAAGCATGGACTTCGGCGGCACGGTGGAACAAAAAGCACGGGAGCTGCTGGCAGCAAAACCGATGTTGGCATTCCTGCCTCTGGACAGCATTCTCGCTTCCGTCACCGGAAAGGTGAACGAGTTCGTAGCCAGCGAGGAATGCCGGGCAAAAATCGCCGCAACCGTCCACGAAAAAGCGGAGCAGGTACTCCATGCTCCCACGGGAGAGCTGCTCAGCAGCATGAATCTCTCCGAAACCGCGGTGGAGGGTTTCCTCTCCGCCACCATGCGGAAACTGGCGGATTCCGGTTTGGAGCCGCTGATGGAGCGCATCAACATCGCCGGAATCATCGAGGAGAAAATCAATGCCATGGACGTGGCAGACTTCGAAGATTTGGTCATGTCCGTGATGAAAAACGAGTTGAACGCCATTGTGAACCTGGGTTTCTTCATCGGTCTGATCATCGGTATTGTAAACATTTTTATTTAATCACTTCCTTTTCTGAAAACGCTGCACCGGTGTGTCCGGTGCAGCGTTTTGCATAGGTTCTATTCCAATTTATTCTTATGTTCTGACAAACCATCCAAAGAATTTCCGATTTTTTCGTGAAATATTTCGTTTAAAAACCATCAAAGTTTGATTGACATTTCTCAAACAAAATTGTATTGTATGTTTATTAAAGCTGGCTCAATTTGTTTGAGTCTAAAAAACTTTGAGGAGGAGTATTAAATGAAGAAATCCCATCTGTCCCGACTGCTGGCAATCGTCATGGTTATTGCTATGATTTTTGCTCTGGGTGTGCCCGCACTGGCATGCTCCAGCATCGAGCTGACCAGTAAGGAAGGCGACGTTTTCTGGTTCCGTACTTGCGATATGAACGACAGTTTCAATCTGTTCGGCGAGAACGGTTCCATGATTGCCAGTTCCTATCTGGTATCCTATCCTGCAGGACAGCCCATCGAATTCACCACCGGCTCTGTCACCCCGAAACACACTGTGGTTGGCGTTTCCTTTGGTGATTCTCTGGCTATGCTGGACGGTATCAACGATGCCGGTCTGATTTGCGGTCTGCAGAACTTCAACGAAGGCACCTCTTGGCCGGAAGACAAGGCTCCCGAAGGCGGATATCTGGTTTCCGCAATGGAATCCGTCACTTGGTTCCTGTCTCAGTGCAGCAGCGTCAGCGACGTTGAAAAGCTGGCTGCGCAGACCAAGGTGAAAGCCATTCACGTGAAGGGCATTCCCTACTCCGAGCTGACTGCAACCATGCATCTGACCTTCACCGACCCCACCGGTCGCTGCATCGTTCTGGAAAATGCCGATGCCAAGAACCCCGGTACCTTCACCGTTTATGAGTCCATCGGCGTTATGACCAACTCTCCCACCTACCCCGAGCACATTCAGAATCTGAAAGACCAGATTGGCAAAGATGCTGACGTGAAAGAGGCAAAAGCTACCTCCATCACGCTGAACGGCATCACTCTGGAAGGCACTCCCAACAAAGAAACCGCTCCCATTTCCGAGGGCAACGATTCCGTCAGCCGTTTCGTCCGTCTGGCTATGTATCGCTGGAAAGCCCACGAAGGCAAGGAATTCTCCAGCAAAGAGATGCTGGCTCGCGGCGTTGACACTCTGGCAAAGGTTCATGTTCCTTACACCTCCGGTCAGAAGAGCTTCACCCAGTACACCGTTGCTTACGATGTCACCAACCGCAGCGTGTACGTCCGTCCTTACGACAGCCTGACCTGGACCAACCTGTCTCTGAAAGATGTCTCCAAGACCGCCCGTGCTACTTATGATATCGTCCGCACCAGCAATCAGTACGCACTGAAAGCCGATGCAACCCCCAACGTGGCATACGCAAGCACCCAGAAGATTCTGGTGGACGGCAAGACCGTGGCATTCCCCACCTACGCTCTGAAAGATGCAAACGGCAACGAGACCAACTACGTGAACCTGCGGGACGTGGCCTCCGTTCTCAACGGCACCAAGTCTCAGTTTGAGGTTGGCTACACCAACGGCACCATCACTATGAAGACCGGCACGGCTTACACCGCAACCGGCAGCGAGCTGAAGTCTCACTTCAACGGCAACCAGCCCTATCAGGGCAGCTATGCCGCTGTTACCGTGAACGGCAGAAACGTTGACCCGTCCGCAATTATGCTCACCGATGCAAACGGCGGCGATTACACCTACTTCAAGCTGCGCGATTTGGGCACCACTCTGGGATTCACCGTGGATTACGTGAACAACCAGATTACCGTGACCAGCGCAAAGTAAGTTTCTCGGAACATTACAACAACATCACAAAAGCACCTGCTGTGGAAATCCCCGGCAGGTGCTTTTTTTCGTGAAAAAAGCCAAAGTTTCCGTTGCTTTCTGTTTACTTTTGCCCATAAAATTGGTATACTGATTTGATAACGAAATTTCCTTTCCGGGAGGTTTTTGCAAATGTATCTGAATACAACACTGGGATATGTGGAGCAGGACGGAAACTATCTGATGCTCCACCGGGTTAAGAAAGAAAACGACCTGAACCATGACAAATGGATTGGCATCGGCGGAAAATTCGAGGACGGGGAAAGTCCGGAGGAATGTATGTTAAGGGAAGTCCGGGAGGAAACCGGTTATACCCTGACTTCATGGCAATATCGTGGTATTATAACTTTTGTTCTGGGGGAAGATACCGTAGAATACATGTCACTTTTTACAGCAGATGGATTCGAGGGAACACCAATCGACTGCAACGAAGGTGTGCTGGAATGGGTAGAAAAAGACCAGATTCCGGAATTGAATCTCTGGGAAGGCGACCGGATTTTCTTCCGTCTGTTAGAGGAGCAGAAGGAGTTCTTTTCTTTAAAGCTTGTATACAATAAGCAGGATATTCTGGAGCAGGCAGTTCTGGATGCAAAAGAGTTGGAGCTTTTCGATATTTTAAATGAGGATGGAAGT
>CAJMMY010000146.1 GCA_905214605.1 uncultured bacterium
CCCACACCAGGTCGCTGCTGGTTACGGTGCCGAGGAACACGAAAATCAGTGCAATGACGGAATACACCGGAACTGCCTTTTTGCCGAACAGATACACCACGTTGATTTTGCCGAACAGGTTCCAGCCCAGAATCGTGGAAAATGCGAAGAAGAACAGGCAGATTGCAACGAACATAGCGCCCGGATTGGTGCCGAACACCGTGCCGAATGCGGTCTGTGCCAAATTGGTCTTGCCAATGACTTCCGTCACATCGCCCATATAACCGGCAGCCAGAGGGCCGTCTGCGGTGTAAAGGGTGGAGATAATCACCAGTGCGTTCAGAGTCAGAACCACAAAAGTATCAATGAACACGCCGACCATTGCCACAACGCCCTGATCGTGGGGATCGGTGACGTTTGCCTGCGCATGTGCATGAGGGGTGGAGCCCATACCGGCCTCGTTGGAGAACAGGCCGCGCTTTGCGCCCTGGCTGACAGCCTGCTTAATGGCAAAGCCGAAGGTACCGCCTACGATTGCCTGAGGTTCAAATGCATATTTGAAAATCATGCCGAAGGTTGCGGGAATGTACTTGATTCTGGCAATCAGAATCGCCAGACCGCCCAGCAGGAAGATGGCTGCCATAATCGGCACCACTTTTTCGGTGACAGATGCCAGACGCTGCACGTTGCCCAAGAAGATAAAGCCGCAGACAACCACCAGAACGATGCCCACAATCCATGCGGGAATACCGAATGCCGTCTGTATGGTGGAGCCGATGGAGTTGGACTGCACCATGCAGCCCATAAAGCCCAGAGCCAGAATGATTGCAACAGCAAAGAAACCTGCAAGGAATTTGCCGAAACCGCCTTTGAATGCCGTGGTGATGTAATACACCGGGCCGCCGCGGTAAGAGCCGTCGGGGTCTTTTTCACGGGTCAGAATTGCCAGCGTTGCCTCTGCATAGATGGTTGCCATACCGAAGAATGCAATCACCCACATCCAGAAAATTGCGCCGGGACCGCCGGTGAGGATTGCGCCGGACGCACCGACGATGTTGCCGGTACCTACCTGCGCGGCAATGGCGGTTGCCAGAGCCTGAAAAGAGCTCATGCCGTGCTCCTGCTTGCCGCCCCGGAGGGTCAGGTTGCCGAACACCTTCTTCATGCCCTCGCCAAAGCAGCGAACCTGCACAAACCGGGTTTTCACGGTGTACCACAAGCCAACGCCCAACAACAGAAACACCAGAATGTAGTTGGACAAGTAGGTGTTGATGTTTGCTACAATGGGATACAGTACCGCATCCAGAGATTCCATAATTGCTGACATAATTGCTTTCTCCCTTTTCTCTAAATTCCGAAATATTCGGATAAAAAAACGGAACGACCGACGAATCGATCGCTCCGGAGAAATGCGCGCAGCAAAAAACAATACGGCCACGCCCATACAGCAAATACCAAACGGTATTCACTTCCTCTGTCCTTTTGCCTGAGAGATTGACAGCATGGGGACCGTCCCCCGCTGTTTTGCACCTTCGGCACTCGGTTAATCGAGATTCTCCAGAGTCACATCCACGCACAGTCCTCATCCCCAAATGGGGAAACCTGAGAGTGTTACTCCTTCGGCAGACCTTTCGGTCATTTTCCTGGGCGTTTCGTCTGTCTGATTCAGTTGTGCCGTTACCATACCACTTGCGGCAACATTTGTCAACCTTTGGTGAACATTTTGCCGATTTTCCGAATTTTTCGACTGCAAAAGAAGAAAGTTTATCCAAGTTTCACAGAGAAAAATGACCAATCGCTCAAACAATAAACTTTGAAACGATTGGTCATTTGTGCATTTTTTAGCTTGCCCGGGCCACGGAAACCGCAGAGCGGAGCTCGCCCGTTGTGTCATACGCCCCGATGGAAACCCGGTCGCCGGGATTCAGCACGGCACAGATTTGTGCGTCGGTAATGCTGATGGTATAGAACCAGCTTTCGCCCTCCAAGCGGATAAAGTACCGGGTATTCCCCTCCAGTACCGCAGAGCGAATCTCCGCCACCGTACCGGTGATGCTGTCCTGAGATTCTGCACCCACATGGATATTATACTCGCTGAGCAGATTCCGATAATTCTTCTCGCACTGCGCCAACGTGCTGCCCGTTGCCACCACCTGATACTGCTGTACGTTTACCATAGCGTACATTTTCACCAACTGGGAGGCATCTTTCAGAGCCATGAAATAAGTCGGCTGACCGGAAACATTCAGCAGCAAGGGGAAGGTTGCCTTATAGCCGTACTGCTGCACCGCACCCTGCGCCGAATCCCGGGCAGAGTATTCCTTTGCGCCCGCCATGGGATAGTAATTGGCCTCTTTCGTCCGCTGATTCACCAGAATGAATCCCACAATGGATTCATCGCCGGTTACGGACGTAATGCCGGTATACAGCCACACATCATCGTCCTGGGCAATGTAATTGTAGCCCTCCGTGGTCACGGTCACTTCCCGCTGACCAAAAATGGAGTTCAGAAAACCGTTGTGCAGTCTGCCGTAGTCATTGTACTGGCTGACAATCAAAGACGAAGGGCATACCCGGTCCACCCATGCGGGCACATCTGCCACGTCGTAATACGTGCTCTCGCCGGTCACCGCGTCCATCAGCACCGCGCCCACAACGTCCTCGCCGCCGAACAGACCGATGGTTTTCGTCACCACCGAGGCAATCCACCAAGGGTGACCGTCTTCATCAATTTCAAATTCCACGTCCGAGAACATTTTCGTGGGATACTGGAAACGCAAATGGCGCATGGTGTCCCGGAAGAAATATTCCGAGGGAGAATACCGAATTCCGTCCTCCAACCGCTGCACCGTCACTTCCTGCGTGACCATGTCGATGATAATATACGCCGGAATGCCCTGAGATACGTTGTTCAGCCACTTAAATGGGTCTCCGTAATTCAGATACGTCACACGCACCGGTGCGTCCTGATAATTGATTTGCGTTGTAATGTCCGCCACTTCAAACTGGCTGACCAAATCCGACAGCTCGCCCAATTTCCGGTCTGCCAGTACCTGCGCGGCATCACTGTCCAGCATGGGAATCTGCTTGAAGGAAACCTCTTTAATATCCGATGCGAAATCACCGGTTTCCACTTTCAGCAGGTTGCTGTATGCCTTTGCCCGAAAAATCGGAAGACCCACAACCGTGCCCACCACAGCCACAACCGCCATAACAAGGAGAATGGCAGTCGGAATCTTCATGCTGAATACCGCCGGTTTCCGACCGTTGCCGCGATACCGTTTCCGAATAACGTTTCCGTTTTCGTCCACGTCCAGATAATCCTTCGGCGTCTTTTCTCCGGTCTCATGGGTAATGGTATGGGAAAACACGGCATACAAGCTGCTCCAGACAATCACCAGTATGGCCGCAAACACGTAGGCGTCCAGATTATGAATGTTGATGGCCGGCAATGCAAAATAGAAATACACAAATCCGCCCAGCAACGTAAGCAGCGAGGCAATCAGCGCGCCCCGCAGCGGTTTTCGTTCCAATTTCATTTCATTCTCCAATCTATTGAATAGGCTATCGGTATTGTACCATACTTTCTCCCTTTGTGAAACAA
>CAJMMY010000147.1 GCA_905214605.1 uncultured bacterium
ATGGTCCATATCCAAGCCTTCAATGGACGGTCCCCAATCAGGAAAGGGCGTTCTGTTATAGATTTCCAGCGCCTTCAGCCGAAATTGATGCATCCACTCCGGATCATGCTTTTCTTCGGAAATTTTATCAATAATTGCAGGGGTCAAACCCTCTTCGATTCGATAGGCGTCCTTTTCTTCGTCCCGAATGTCATAGACGCTGCGGTTGATGTCCGCTACCTGACTTTTTTCTTTCATTTGCACCGCTCCTTTCTGCGTTTTCAGCCTTCAGCCGAATTCACGGAAAGCTCTTCAAAGCCATTTGCGTTGATTTCGTCTACCAACGACGCGTCTCCGTTTTTCACGATGACGCCTTTATCCATCACATGGGTGTAATCCACATGGAGGGATTCCAAAATCCGCGTACTGTGGGTAATAATCAAAAGACTGCCCTTGCACCGTTCCTTATAAATGGAAATTCCCTTGGAAACCGTCCGCACTGCGTCTACGTCCAGTCCGGAATCCGTTTCGTCCAGAATGGCCAGAGACGGCTCCAGCATCAGCATTTGCAGAATTTCCGCCTTTTTCTTTTCACCGCCGGAAAATCCCACATTCAAATCCCGGTCTCCGTAAGACGGGTCCATGGACAGCAGTTTCATGGTCTCCGCCAATTTTTTCCGATACTCAAACAGACGAACCCGCTGCCCGGTTTTCTGCTCCAATGCGCTGCGGATAAATGCGCTCAATGTCACACCGGGAACCTCCAAGGGATTCTGGAACGAAAGGAAAATGCCTTTCTTCGCCCGCTCGTTCACCGGCAGGTCCGTAATATTTTCTCCCCGAAAGAGAATTTGTCCGGAAGTGACCGTGTAGTTGGGATTGCCCGTGATTGCGTAGCCCAAGGTGGATTTTCCGGTTCCGTTGGGTCCCATAAGAACATGGGTTTCGTCCGCGCCTACGGTCAAATTAACCCCCCGGAGAATTTCCTTCTCCCCTACGTTCACATGGAGATTTTTTACTTCAAGCAATGTATCTTTCATCAGGTTTCGACTCCTTTTTGTTCTTTTTCCATACGAAATCGGCCGCTGCATTTGATTTCAATGCCATATTGTTTCAGCGCCGTTATTATCTATCTTTCAAGTAGGATTATACCACACTTCCCTACCTTGTCAATAGGTATTGTATTTAATTATGTATTTCACAAAAAGAGAAACCCGCAGATTCCGAAATGAAATCTGCGGGTTCCGCCGGGGAAACACATATTGAAAAAGGAAAGTTGAACACGGACTCAGTCGATTTTACCGCTGATATTTCACGGTATCCCCTCTTGATTCAATAGTCTTTGAATTACAGCAGGACCTGGTCGGTTGCCATACGTCCAGCAATCCGTCCGAAGAACAGTGCGCTGCCGATGGACGTGCCGCAAGTGGGATACTGGGTGCCGTACATACCGGTACCGGCTATCTCACCGGCTGCATACAGATGGGGAATGACGGTGCCGTCGGGTTTCATAACGCGGGCAGAAACGTCGGTTTCCAGACCGCCGAAGGTCACGGTAACGCAGGGATGCATCCGCAATGCCACAAACTTGGGTCCGTTAATAGGGTGCAGGAATTCTGCGGGCTTTCCGAAATCTTCGTCCTCGCCCTTGGCAATCAGTTCGCAGTACCGGTCATAGGTCTTGCGCAGCGTTGCGGGGTCGCAGCCGATTTTCTCTGCCAACTCTTCAATACTGTCTGCTGCGGGGTCCTTGGACTTTCCGCTCACAGCGCTGCGGTAGCCGTACTGTACGCCGCCGTACGGCTCGTTGCCGCTGGTGATATACCAACCGCAGTTACTGTCGGTGCGCGCAATGGCGTCGCTGACGGTGTACTGGTAGCTCCATTCGTTCACAACGCGCTCGCCCTTGTCGTTTACAATCAGACCGGACTCATCGTTGATGCCGATGCCGCAGGTCAAGCTGGTATAAACCACCTGCACAGCAGGGTGCTCATAGTTCAGTGCGCCGATTTTCTCAGCAGCCAGCAAGCCCTCGCCAACGTTGCCATGGGGCACGTTGCTGAAGTAGTGCGCCACGGGATACCGAGCCACCATTTCCTTGTTTCTTGCGTAACCGCCGGTGGTCAAAATCACGCCCTTACGTGCGTACATGGTCAGCTTTGCGCCGTTCTTACGCGTGCAGATCACACCGGTCACAACGCCGTTTTCATCTACAATCAGCTCGTTCATGGCCGTGTTGTAGATAATTTCGCCGCCCAGATCGTTTTCATAATACAGCGTCAGCGGGGTGGAAATTTCGCCGCCCTGACCATTGGTCTGTCCGCCGCCGCCGGGAGCGTTATGTACGCGCCAAGGCTGCAGGCTGACGTGAATCGGCTCCACATCCAGAGCATCGTAATGGGTCTTCAGAACGCCGTCTTTTTCCACGGGCTTGGGGATCGGCTGCCAAGGCTGTGCCATCACTTCCTCCGGATCGCCCTTCACCGTTGCTTCAATGGAGCTCAGCCAATCCAGTGTTTCGTTCAGATGGTCTACCAAATAGCGGTTCTTATGGGGGTCCATGAACTTGCCGTTCCGGTTGCCCACTTCCATCAGATAGTCATAGACCATCTCCGGGGTATCGTAAATGCCCTGCTTTTTCTGCCATCTGGTGCCGGCACCCAACAATTTACCGCCGCTGCGGGCCGTTGCGCCGCCGGTCACGCCCTGTTTCTCAATAATCACGACCTCAGCGCCGGCCTGCTTTGCCTCAATGGCAGCTGCCAATCCGCCTGCGCCTGCGCCGCAGACAACCACGTCCACCGTGCGTACTTCGTCCTTGTAATCCGGCTCTGCAGGGCCGGGTGCTGCTTTCAGCTCTGCAATGGTCTCCTCTGTTGCACCGGCTGCCTTCAATGCTGCGGCAACCGCATCCAGAATGGCTGCGCAGGTCAGGTCTGCACCCACGATGCTCTCCAGACCCAAGCTCTGATATTCCACAATCCATTTGGGATACAGCTCCATGGGCGTGGTGTTCAGGCCCCATGCAATGCCGCGGTATTCCTTATGCTGGACCACTTTGACTGTTTCGATTTTGTCTTCCGTCACCGTAACGTTGACAATCAGCTTGCCGCCATAGCCCCGTCCGGTGCCTTCGTACGTACCAGGATTAAATTTCGCCATTACAACCATCCTCCAATTTTATTTTTTTCTATTTCATCTTCTTTCTTTTTATCTTCATATTCTTGAAATTTATCCATAAAATCTGTTATTTCCATGTTTTCAAAAGTAACATACTTTTCACAAAGATAAAATTCTGGATTATCTTGACAAAACCCAAAACTATAAAACTCGTTATATCTTGGTGTTGTTAAATAAAATGTTCTTATTTTTTTCTTTGGGCACGTTGTTTTAGTTGAGGGATAAACATCGAAAGTAAATGTATGTGTATCCATAATATCCTCTAAATCAAAACTTGCAATTCCATCTTTGATATCTGAATAACTAAAAGATTTATTAAAATTCTTACTTTTAACTGTCACATTGAAATTCTCACTTAAATTTAATATAGACACTTTAAAATAACTATACCCTTGACATTCAGTTTCTCCATCATTACA
>CAJMMY010000148.1 GCA_905214605.1 uncultured bacterium
CCCTTGAAATGTGATGGTAACGGCTTGCAGCTCCTGCCGCGCCACCCGGTCGAATCGGCGGAAAAGCAGGGAAATGACTGCATAGGACCCGGCAAAGGAGAGAAACAGCACTTTGCAGTTCATGGGCAGGTAGAGCTGTCTTCCGGAAAAAGGCACACTGCCGAACAGACACAGCGCCCATAAAATCCCGCCGAACCCCGCCGAGGTCAGGAGAAAAATCAGGGTACACCGCAGCAGCTGCGTTTCCTTGTGAAAGGCAATCAGACACATGACTGCCCCGGCGCAGAATTTTATGACCGGGTGACTGACCAGTTCCAAACCCGGGAGAATACAGAGGCAGGCATACAGCGCCCCGAACAGCGCGCCCAATGCAATCCAAACGCGAAATACCCGGGCAGAGGCTACCTTTGCAGAGCATAACAGCAGCAGATAGTCAATGATGAAATTGATCAAAAATAGGCTGTCTATGTAAATTGTTTCCATACCGGAATTATAAACTTTACAAGTTAAGAAATTTGTCATTTGCAACGAGCGAATTCTGTGGTAGAATAGGTACGATTAAAATCGCGGTCACTATGGGATCGCGGCGCCGGCGGGGCGCATGAGAGTATAGATAAAGGAGTTGATTGCATTGACACAGGAGAAACCGGTTTATCATCGTGTCTTGCTGAAACTGTCCGGAGAGGCACTTTCCGGAGATAAGGGAACAGGTCTGGACTTCGCGGTGATGAAGGAAGTCTGCCTGGCAATTAAAGAATGCACGGAAAAGGGTGTGCAGGTCGGCATTGTGGTCGGCGGCGGTAATTTCTGGCGCGGCGTGAAAAACGGCGAGGGCTATATGGACCGCTCCCGGGCAGACCACATGGGTATGCTGGCAACGGTGATGAACGCACTGGCATTGTGCGATGTTTTTGAGCAGAACGGCGTGGACGCACGGGTGATGACCTCTGTGCCTATGCATGGGTTCGGCGAGGCATTCAGCAAGGAAGAGGCTGTGCGCCATCTGAATGACGGCTGCGTGGTCATTTTCGGCTGCGGCACCGGCAATCCCTATTTCACCACCGATACGGCAGGTGTGCTGAAAGCATTGGAAATTGATGCGGAGGCAATTCTGCTGGCAAAGAATATTGACGGCGTGTATTCCGCAGACCCCAATAAAGACCCCGGCGCCGTGAAGTATGACACGATTACATACGATGAGATGCTGGCAGAGCATCTTGCCGTTATGGATACCGCAGCCACCTCCATGGCAATGGAAAACAACCTGCCTGTGGAAGTGTTTGCACTGAAAGACCCCCAGAATATTGTTCGCGTCGTTTGCGGACACAAAATTGGCACCTCTGTGACCAATTGAGCCGGCATACAAAACAAACTATTTTAGGAGGATATCAAAATGGCCGATTATAACGAATTTGAACACAAAATGCAGAAAACCGTAGAGCACCTGGAGCAGCAGTTTGCAACTGTCCGTGCAGGCCGCGCCAACGCAGGTGTTCTGGACCAGATTCAGGTGGTGTACTACGGTTCTCCCACGCCCATTCAGCAGGTGGCATCTGTTTCTGTGCCCGACCCCAGAACGCTGATGATTCAGCCTTGGGACAGCAGTGTGCTCAGAGAGATTGAAAAGGCAATTCTGTCGTCCGATTTGGGCATCAACCCCCAGAATGACGGCAAAGTGATTCGTCTGGTGTTCCCTCAGCTGACTGAGGAGCGTCGTAAAGAGCTGGCAAAGCAGGTGAAGAAGTACGGTGAGGAAGGCAAGGTTGCCGTGCGGAACATTCGCCGTGACGCAATGGAGAAATTCAAGAAACAACAGAAGGCCTCCGAAATCACGGAAGACGATTACAAGGGCATTGAAAAGGACATCCAGAAGATGACCGACGATTACATCAAGAAAGTGGAAGCTCTGTCCGAAAAGAAAGAGAAAGAGCTGTTCGAGATCTGATTCAGGCGGCATAGAGTATGAGTTTGTTCTTTGGTAAAAAACAAAAAACAGCGGAGGCGGAGAAGGTTGATTTTAACAACCTTCCCCGCCACATTGCCATTATTCTGGACGGCAATGGACGCTGGGCGCAAAAGCGAGGTCTGCCCAGAACGGCGGGCCATGCAGCGGGGGCAGAGACGTTTCGGAAAATTGCCACCTACTGCAAGGAAATCGGTTTGGAATATCTGACGGTCTATGCCTTTTCCACGGAAAACTGGAAACGACCCCAGCAGGAAGTGGACACCATTATGTCCCTGCTGGAAAAATATCTCTATGAGGCCATTGACCAAATGGAGAAGGACCGCGTAAAAATGGCATTTTTCGGAGATACCACGGTTTTGAGCCCGAAACTGCAGGAGCTGATTGCCCGGACCCGGGATATTTCCAAGCATTACGAGGGCTGTCAGGTAAACATCTGTCTGAACTACGGCGGTCGTGATGAAATTCTTCGCGGCATTCGGAAATATGCCGAGGAGTACAAAAACGGTACCGCCGAGGAACTGACGGAAGAGAGTTTCAACCGTTATCTGTTTTCGGCCGGAATTCCGGACCCGGACTTGCTGATTCGCCCGGGCGGAGAGCTGCGACTTTCCAATTTTCTGATGTGGCAGTCGGCCTATTCGGAGCTGTATTTTACGGATACCCTGTGGCCGGACTTTACGCCGGAGGATATTAACCGTGCGATTGCGGTGTATCAGCACCGTGACCGTAGATATGGAGGCATTAAAACTTGAAAACGCGCGTACTTGTGGGTGTCGTTGCGATTCCCATTATTGTTCTGATTATTTTCTTTGCACCGGTTTGGGTATTCGGTGCTGTTTTGGGTGCTGTGGCTGCCATTGGTGCATGGGAGCTGCTGCGCTGTGTGATGCCGGATCTGCCGAAACGCATGGTGGGCTATGCCTGCGCGGGCGCTTTTCTGCTGCCGCTGGTGACCAGTTTGGGTCATTACGAGCTGGTGGAGCGGTTTGTGCTGTGGGCGTTGGTTGTGGTGATGTTCTGTGAACTGATGCTCACCTTCCGCGGCGAGAACCGCATGGACTTTACACCGGTGACCTTAGTTGTGTTCGCGGGCTTTGTCCTGCCTATGCTATTTACCTCTCTGGTGCGTCTGCAGATGATGGAACACGGCCCGGTCTTTGTGCTGCTGCCCTTTGTTGCGGCATTCTCCAGCGATTCCGGCGCATATTTTGCCGGTATGTATCTGGGCAAGCACAAGCTGGCACCGGCACTTTCTCCGAAAAAGACCATCGAGGGCAGCATTGGCGGCTTTGCGGCTGCCATTGTGCTGATGTTGGTGTACGGATTGATTCTGAAACTCAGCGGGTTGACGGTAAATTTCCTGATTCTGGCAATTTACGGTTTCCTCGGCAGCTTGGCCGGACAGCTGGGCGATTTGGCGTTTTCCGCCATCAAACGTCTCCATGGCGTGAAGGATTATAGCCACATCATTCCCGGTCACGGCGGAAGTGAGAGCATGCTTCACCTGAAAGAGTCGCTCCGGATTCTCAAATGGCTCAACCCCGCGCTCAAGGATGACATGATCATGCTGGTGCCGATCTGGGATTTCTCCCCGA